>JAEELB010000201.1 GCA_016288705.1 Lachnospiraceae bacterium
CCCTCATGGTCTCCACGGGCACTTCTCCGGAAGCTTTGACGGAGGCCTCGGTCCCTCTCTCTTCGGTGCGGAACACCGCTATCTCGTCTATATTTGCATCATGCTCCGCAAAGAGTTTGCAGATGCCCACCATGTAGCCCGGGGTGTCGTCCGCCGACAGCACGAACCTTGTACCCCTCATTCCATACCCGGTGAGATCGATGAGTGCCTGGAAGATATCTTTTTCAGTGATGATCCCTATAACCCTGTCCTCGTCGTCAACCACCGGAAGGCAAGAGATGTCCTGATCCAGCATGCTGCTGGCAGCTTCCTCCAGGAACATGCTCTCCTTCGCCACGGCCACGTTTTTGATCATGATGTCCGAAACCTTCCTTCTGGACAGGAGGTAGTTCAGCTCGAAGATGGAGAGACTGGTGTCCTTCGTCCCGCTCTTCTCCTCCACCAGACCGCCTGTGATGAGCCCGAGGAGCTTTCCCGAGGCGTCCGTCACCGGAAGTCTGTGGAAATCATTCTTTCTCATGATCTCAAGGGCTTTTGAAATGGTCTCATCTGCGCCAATGGTTACGGGGTTTCTGGTCATGCGGTCTTTTACGTACATATTCAGCCTCCTAAATATGCTTTCTTTACGCGTTCGTCATCGGCAAGTTCCGCCCCCGTCCCCGACAGGGTGATCCGGCCGGTCTCCAGCACATAGGCGTGATCGGCTATGGAGAGGGCGCGCTTTGCGTTCTGTTCCACGAGCAGCACAGTCACATTGTTCTTATTTATCTCAAGGATTATGTCGAATATCTCCGACACCAGAAGGGGCGACAGGCCCATTGAGGGCTCGTCCATGAGGAGGATGGAGGGCTTTGTCATGAGAGCGCGTCCCATGGCCAGCATCTGCTGCTCGCCACCCGAAAGGGTCCCTGCCAGCTGGGTCCTTCTCTCCTTAAGCCTGGGGAAGAGCTCATAGACGTAATCCAGGCTTTTCATGATCTCTTCCTTGTCCCGCTTCAGATAGGCCCCCAGCTTCAGGTTCTCCTCCACGGTCTGCTGGGCGAACACTCTCCTGCCCTCGGGCACCTGTGAGAGCCCCTTTGCAACTATCTTGTGGGCGGGGATCTTCGTCAGATCCTCCCCGTCCAGCATGACCTGTCCCGAGACGGGCTTTATCAGACCGGAAACCGAATGCAGGGTGGTGGTCTTACCGGCCCCGTTTGCCCCTATCAGAGTCACGATCTCACCGTCGGGCACCTCGAAGGAAATGCCCTTGATGGCTTCTATCATTCCGTAGCGGACTACCAGATCCTGAACCTTTAGCATCTCGTCAATCCCCCAGATATGCCTTTATGACCTGCGGGTCATTCTGAATCTCCGAGGGAGTGCCCTCGGAAAGCACCATACCATAGTTCAGCACCGTGATCTTCTCACAGATGCCCATTACCAGCTGCATATCGTGTTCTATCAGGAGGATGGAAATGTCGAACCTGTCCCTGATGGAGCGGACCATGTCCATCAATTCCTCCGTCTCCTGCGGGTTCATGCCTGCAGCAGGCTCGTCAAGCAGGAGAAGCTTGGGGCCGGTGGCCATGGCTCTGGCCATCTCCAGTCTCCTTTGGGCTCCGTAGGGAAGGTTTCCCGCCAGGAGATCCATGTCGTCCTTAAGCCCGAATATCTCAAGGAGCTCCACGGAGCGCTCCCTGATCTCCTTTTCCTGTTTCCTGAAGGAGGGAAGCCTGAGAACCGCGGACAGATTGCCGTAAGTAATGACGCCGTTCATGCCGGCTCTCACGTTGTCCAGAACGGTCATTCCCGAAAAAAGCCTTATATTCTGAAAGGTTCTTGCGATCCCCGCGCGGTTTATCTCAACCTCGGTCATTCCGGAGGTATCCTTTCCGTCGAATATGATGGTCCCGCGGCTGGGATCGTAAACCTTTGTAAGCATGTTGAAAACAGTGGTCTTGCCGGCGCCATTTGGCCCGATGAGACCCCTTATCTCATTAGGGTAAACGGTCAGGGAAAAGTCGTTCACGGCGGTAAGACCGCCGAAGTCAATCCCCAGTCCCTCGACCTTCAGAACCGGATCGTCAGTTTTCCCCATTTCCGGCTCCTTTCTCTTTGCGTCTCAAACGCATCTTTTCAATGAATATCTTCACTTTTTCATTATTGGTGATCAGCATCATGGCGATGAGGACGATGGCGTAGATCAGCATCCTGAAATCGCTGAGGCCCCTGAGCATCTGGGGCAGCGTCACCAGAAGCATGGTGGCTATCAGGGTTCCGGTCATATTTCCCAGTCCTCCCAGCACCACGTACACCAGTATCATTATCGAAAGGTTGAAATCAAATTTCCTGGGCTCCAGGGTGGAAAAGCTCAGGCCGTAAAGCGCCCCGGCGGCTCCCGCCATGCCTGCGCTCACCACAAACGCCAGCATCTTTGTGCGGGTAACGTCTATCCCGATGGAAGAAGCGGCGATCCTGTTGTCCCTGGCCGCCATTATGGCCCGGCCGCTGCCGGAATCCATCAGGTTGTACACGAATGCGAGACAAATAAGAACGAGGATCACGCCGGCGGTAAAGGACGCTATCCTTTCGGTACCGGTGGCTCCCATGGCTCCGTTAAGGAGCATCTTGCCTCCCGGCTCCAGGCTGACCTTATTCTGCACGAAGGAAAAATGAAGCCCGCGGCTGTCCATCCCAAGATACAGATTTGTCACCAGACTCTTTATGATCTCGCCGAAGGCGAGGGTGACTATGGCCAGATAATCCCCTGAAAGCTTCAGGGTGGGGATGCCTATCAGGATGCCGAAGACCCCTGCCAGGATCATTCCCACTATCATGGCGGTCACGAGGCGTATGACGCCGTTTGAAATGACGCCGGACAGCATGCCGGACACGCATATGCCGGTAAATGCGCCTATGCTCATAAATCCGGCCTGTCCGAGGTTAAGCTCCCCGGATATGCCCACGTTCAGGTTCAGGCCTATAGCCGCGGCCATATAGCAGCACACGGGTATGAGGAGGCTGGAAAAAAGCGACGAGAGATTCCCGGTCTTCAGAAGGATCTCGAGCACTGCGTACAGTATGATGATAATGGAAAAGGAGACGATCTGAGATCTTTTATTATTCATACCTTCTCCCTCACCTTCTTTCCGAGAAGCCCCGAAGGCCTTATCAGAAGCACGATGATCAGCACCGCGAACACTATGGCGTCCGAAAGCTGGGTGGAAATGTAGGCGCCCGCCAGTATCTCTATGATCCCCAGGAGAAGCCCTCCGAGGAACGCCCCGGGAATGGATCCGATACCTCCGAACACTGCGGCGGTAAACGCTTTGATACCCGGCATCGCCCCAAGAGTGGGGGTCACCGTGGGATAGGTGGAACACAGGAGAACGGAAGCGATGGCTGCAAGCCCCGAGCCGATGGCAAATGTGAGGGATATGATCCTGTTCACATTGATCCCCATGAGGGCTGCCGCGCCCTGATCTTCGGCGCAGGCTCTCATGGCGCTGCCGGTCCTGGTCTTATTTACAAAGAGCATGAGGCATACCATTATCACGATGCAGGTGACGATGGTTATCACCGTCACGTAGGATATGCTGAGACCTCCCAGTTCAAAGGCCCCGTTTGAAAACAGGGACGGGAATATCCTGGGATTGGAGGTCCACAAAAGCTGCGCTGCGTTCTGCAGCAGATAGGACACGCCTATGGCGGTGATCAGCACAGAAAGGGAGGTGGCGCTCCTGAGAGGCTTATAGGCAAACCTTTCTATTGCGACTCCCAGGACGGTACAGACGGCCATGGCCAGCAGCACCGCCGGTATCAGAGGAAGACCGGCGGCGGTGGCGGCGAAAAAGGCCGTATAAGCGCCCACCATGATCACATCGCCGTGGGCGAAATTCAGCATCTTGGCTATACCGTAGACCATGGTATAGCCAAGAGCTATTATCGCATATACGCTGCCGAGCCTGAGCCCGTTTATCAGATAAGACAGAAAGCTCATTTATCAGTTTTCCACACCTACATAGGTTCCGTTTTCAATGACTACAGCGGCGGGAGTCTTTGAGACCTCTCCGCTGGCGCTCCAGGTAACGCTCTTTCCGGTAAGTCCGTCAAAGCTCATGCTGGTGAACTGGGACACCATCTTGTCGCAAATGTCGGATGCGCTCATATCGGCTGTCACGCCGGCGGCATCCACGGCCTTTGCGATGGCGTACACCGCATCATAGGAATCAGCGGCAAACTGGTTCGGGATTTCGCCGTACTTTGCCTTATAATTCTCAACAAATTTCTTCGTCAGATCGTCGGTGGCATCGGCCGAGAAGGGAGTCAGAAGATATACGCCCTCGGCAAGCTTTGTGTCAAAGCCTTCCACGGTGAGGATGCCGTCCATTCCGTCGATACCGAACCATGAAGGCTTGTAGCCCATGGAATCGGCGGCGATGAATATCTGGGAAGCAGGGGTGTAGTAAATGGGCAGGAATACCAGATCCGCTCCGGAATCCTTGGCTGCGCCCACCTGAACGGAGAAGTCCACGGTGGAATTCATAAAGGTAGCCTCACCCACGACATCGAGACCGTTGGCCTTGGCCTGGTCGATGAACTTCTTGTACACGCCCGTGGAATAGTTGTCTTCGTTATTGTAAATGACGAAGATCTTGGTCCCGAGATCGGGATGGCTCTTGAAGTAGTCCGCAGAAGCCTTTCCCTGGTTGGGGTCCGTGAAGCAGACCTGGAAAAGATCCCCGTAGGGATTGGTCTCATTGTCGGGATCCTCATAGATCGCCGCCAGTGAAGACGCCGAAGGGGTCAGGCCGAAGATATGGTCGTCCTTGTACATGGGGGCGACAGCCGCCATGGGAGCGGAGGTAACGGTGGCAAGACTGACCTGCATGCCCCAGTCCTTCAGAACGCCGTAAGCATTGGTAGCCTGCTCCGCATCATGCGCGTCATCCTGGAAATTGAGTTCGTACTGCGTTCCGCCCTTTGCATTGATCTCCTCAACAGCCATCTCAGCGGCGTTCTTTACCGCTGTTCCGTAGATCGCGGCGGCGCCGGTGAGAGGCCCCGAACCTCCGATCTTGATGGCGGCGCCGGAAGCGGACCCGGCCGCTCCTCCCTGAGAAGCGCTGCTTCCCGAGGAAGCTCCTCCGCAGGCGGCAAGGGACAGAGCCATGGCTCCCGTCATCGCCGCTGCGATCACCTTTGTCATTATCTTCTTTTTCATAATACTCTCCTTCCTCACTACATCCCGGGGTCTGTCCCCGGTGATCTTCACTTAATCCCTTAAGTAAATTCGCAGGAAATGTTAATATACCACATTTTTTATCTTTTGTCTATCGGCGACGGAAGGCTTATCCTGTCGATAGCGGAAAGCTCCTCATCACTGAAGGAAGATCCGGATACGCATCCGAGGCTGTCCAGGAGCTGGGAAGCCCTTGAAGCCCCCACAAGGACGCTTGTAACGTTCTCATTTTCCAGGATCCAGGACAGCGCCATTACCGCAAGGGACTGTCCCCTCTGTCCCGCTATTTCGTTCAGTTTCCTGATGCTTGAAAGTGTTTCCTCCGTGAGCCTGTCTTCCTTGAGGAACCTGCCGTCGGTCTTCATCCTGCTGTCTTCGGGGATTCCTTTCAGATACCGGTCCGTGAGGAGCCCCTGGGCCAGAGGGCTGAAGGTGATAAGGCCCTTCCCCGCTTTCCCGACCGCCTCCTTAAGCCCGTTCTTTTCTATGGTCCTGTCAAAGATGGAGTAACGGTTCTGGTTGATCACAAAGGGACAGCGCATGCTTTCCAGTATCTCCGAAGCTTTCAGCATGGTGGGTCCGTCGTAATTTGACAGGCCGGCGTAAAGAGCCTTTCCGGACTTCACGGCCTGATCCAGGGCTCCCATGGTCTCCTCGAGGGGAGTGTCGGGATCCATCCTGTGATGGTAAAAGATGTCCACGTAATCCAGATTCATCCTTTTCAGGCTCTGGTCAAGGCTTGCCAGCAGGTACTTCCTGCTCCCGTGATCGCCGTAGGGTCCGGGCCACATATCGTAACCCGCCTTGGTGCTTATTATCAGTTCATCCCTGTAGGATGAAAGCTCCTCGTGCAGGATCTTTCCGAAATTCCTCTCTGCGCTGCCGGGAGCGGGGCCGTAGTTATTTGCAAGATCGAAGTGGGTTATCCCGCGGTCGAAGGCCGTGCAGATGATGTCCTTCATATTTGTATGATCGCCGGTATCCCCGAAGTTGTGCCAGAGTCCCAGGGAAACGGCGGGGAGGAGGAGTCCGCTCCTGCCGCACCTCCTGTAGGGCATCACATCGTATCTGTTTTCGGAAAAACTGCTCATTTTGTGGTTCCTCCTTTTCCGGTCATCCGGAAGATCAGGGTCAGACGCCCCTCTCCTTTGCTATCTTCACGATCCTGGAGGTTCCGAGGCGGCCGGCCCCAAGCCCGATGAACTTCTCCGCATCCTCCAGAGTGCTTATGCCCCCGGAAGCCTTCACTCCCACCCCGGGGCCCACATTCTTTCTCAAAAGCTCCACGTCCCGGAAGGTGGCTCCTCCCGACCCGAAGCCGGTGGAGGTCTTTATGAAATCGGCCTTCTCCTCCGTGACGACCCTGCACATGGTGAGTTTTTCCTCATCAGTCAGGAGGCAGGTCTCTATTATCACCTTGAGGATACGACCCTCTGCGGCCTTTCTCACCATGCGTATCTCCTCCGCCACAGAATCGGTCTCCCCCGCCTTCAAAAGGCCCACGTTTATCACCATGTCGATCTCGTCGGCGCCGTTATTTATGGCGTCCTCCGTCTCGAACGCCTTTGCCTTTGCGGTCATATAACCGTTGGGAAAGCCGATCACGGTGGCTATCTTCATCCTGTCCCCCAGGTATTCCCGGGCCCTCTGCACGTAACAGGGCGGTATGCAGACGGAAGCGGTCCGGAAAATAAGGGCGTCGTCGCATATTTCCTTTATGTCCTCCCAGGTACACTCCGGTTTCAGAAGAGTGTGGTCGCATTTTGCCAGGATATCTTTTATTTCCATAACATAACTTCCTTTCTGCCGGGCCTTGGGGGCTGCGCTCCCTTCGCGTCAGAATAATAATATGCGTCCCCCGGACAAAACACAAGCACAATGTTTTGACCGATGCGCCTGCACTGTGGTAAAATAGCGGCGTATATTCCGCCGGGCGTAAAACCCCGTTCTTACGCGGTCCTTCCGGGCGGAAAATTAAAGTTAAATGGAGGGCATGAAAATTGAAAGAAAAATCTGAAGGCCTGTACAGTGACGACAGAAAAAAACACTATCTGAGACACGTGATCGTGATGGCAGTGCTGGTCATCCTCCTGTTAGCGGGAGCCATAACCACCACGCCGGAAACAGCCCACAATACCTTCTGGGCGCTGGTACCTCCTCTGATAGCCATAATCCTGGCTCTCATCACAAAAGAGGTCTACAGTTCCCTGTTCGTGGGAATCCTAACAGGAGCGCTGCTCTACTCGGACTACAGCTTTGAAGGCACCGTTAACCACATGTTTGAGGACGGCATAATAGCCTCCCTCAGCGACTCCTACAACGTGGGTATCCTGTGCTTCCTCGTGATCCTGGGTATCATAGTATCGCTGATGAACAGGGCCGGAGGTTCCGCAGCCTTCGGGGAATGGGCTTCAAAACGCATCAAGTCCAGAGTGGGCGCGCAGTGCGCCACCATAATCCTGGGGATCCTGATCTTCGTGGACGACTATTTCAACTGCCTCACAGTGGGAAGCGTCATGCGCCCCGTGACGGACAAGTTCAAGATCTCCCGCGCAAAGCTTGCCTATCTGATAGATTCCACGGCAGCCCCCGTATGCATCATTGCTCCGGTAAGCTCCTGGGCAGCGGCGGTATCCGGGTTCGTGGAGGGCAGGAATGACGGCATCTTCCTCTTCGTCCAGACCATCCCCTACAATTTCTACGCGCTGTTCACCATAGTCATGATGTTCACCATAGTGATAATGAAGACGGATTTCGGCCCCATGGCTCTTCATGAAAAGAACGCGCAGGAGAAAGGCGATCTCTACACCACTCCCGAACGTCCCTACGCCGATGCCGACGAGACAAAGATCTCCTCAAAGGGTACGGTCGCGGATCTGGTGCTTCCCATCGTCGCCCTGATAGTGTTCTGCGTGATAGGGATGATCTATACCGGAGGGTTCTTTAACAAAGAAGATCCCGCGAACTTCATCGTCGCATTCTCCCAGAGCGACGCTTCCATCGGTCTGGTGTACGGCTCCTTCTTCGGCCTTGTGTTCACCGTTATCCTCTACTTTGTGAGAAAAGTTCTGTCCTTCAGGGAGTGTATGGAATGCATACCCGAGGGCTTCAAATCCATGGTCCCCGCGATGCTGATACTGACCTTCGCCTGGAGCCTTAAGGCCATGACGGACAGCCTGGGCGCAAAAGAATACGTGGCCGGCCTTGTGGAAGGCAGCGCCGCAGGACTTATGAACCTGCTGCCCGCCATCATCTTCCTCATCGCCTGCTTCCTGTCATTCGCAACGGGAACCAGCTGGGGCACCTTCGGCATCCTGATCCCCATCGTGGTCAGCATCTTTAACGGAGTGGACGAAAACATGATGATACTGTCCATGTCCGCCTGCATGGCAGGTTCGGTCTGCGGAGATCACTGTTCACCCATATCCGACACCACCATAATGTCAAGCGCCGGCGCCCAGTCGAGCCATATCAATCACGTTTCCACCCAGATCCCTTACGCCGTATCCTGCGCGACAGTCTCTTTCCTGACATATATCATTGCGGGATTTACGAAGAGCGCGGTGATATCGCTTCCCATAGGGATCGCATTGATGATAGGCTTCTGCTTCTTCATGAAAAAGAGATCGGCGGCCGCATCGTAAATAAGGGCGGCGGTCAAAGCCCCGTAAGCGGAAATAAGATCCGCCGCGGTCACGCGGTACGGGGCGGCAGACCGATATCAGTCCACCACGTAAACTGTTTCGGGATCATCCCCCGATAATGAGAAATGAAGAGAGGTTCCGGAGTCGATGAGGCTCCGGAATCTTTTTATGACGGAGGGGCTGACGCATTCCCCCGGGACCAGCAGGGGGATCCCCGGCGGGTAGCACCACACATATTCGGCGGAGACCAGTCCTACGGCATCGGACAGGGGGATCATCCTCCGGGGCATTTTAAGAGCCCCGGCGATGGAGAGCATGCTTTCGGGGTTTTCCGGGAGCCGCTTATCCTCTGTCGCCCGGAGAGCAAAACGCCGGGTTTCGGCCGGATATGCCTCACCCCCCGCCTCCGAAGGGCCTTCCCGATCGGCCGGATATACTTCATCCCCAAACCCCGAAGGGCCTTCCCGATCGGCCGGGTATGCTTCATCCCCAAACCCCGAAGGGCCTTCCCGATCGGCCGGGAGCTCACCACTCCCTGTCTCCGCGGGGCCGGGGTTCATCCTCCCGCTTATCTCATGCAGAGCGTCCGAAAGTATGATAAGGGCGTCGTCCCTGTCTCCCGCCCCCGTCATGGCCAGGACGTTCATGCCGGAATACATCTCGCACCTTATGCCATAGTCCCGGCTCAGGGTCTCGTACAATCTCTTCCCCGTCCACTCCGGATCCATGCTCCTTATCAGGATCTTTGAGGGATCCCGTTCAAAGACCGCGGGAGGGAATGAAGGATCACCGCCTCCCGGATCTCCGGACCCGAATATCCTCATCCGGGATCCGTCGATGTCCGATGCGCGGTCATTGAAGTCTTTGATCCTCTCAAGCCATCCTGAAAGGATCTCCCCTCCTCTTTTTGTGAAGAGTTCCGTGCATTCATCAAGGGATATCATAAGAGGATAGGAGGGAGAACTGGTCTCGAATATATCAAGCTGCCTCCCTATCTCCCCGGGATCCGCAAGTTCCCCCCTGAGATGCATCCAGGCGCTCTGGGTCAGGGAAGTGAGGGTCTTGTGAGGGCTTTGTATCACAAGGTCCGCGCCGCATGAAACCGCGCCCGGCGGAAAATGACACAGCCGGTGACCTGCAGGGCTGCCGGCGCTGCAGAGAGCCTCCTCCGTTCCGGAACCGTCAGTCACGGCAGGGTTGTCCCTGCGAGATCCCGTTCCTGTCCCGCAGCCTTCCGCCTCCCCTGGGCAGTTCAGCCCGAGGTGAGCTCCGTGGGCCTCATCCACGATCAAAGGTATCCCTCGTGAATGGCATATCTCCGCGATACCACTGATATCTGATATGACGCCCTCATAGGTAGGGCTGGTCAGGATCACCGCCCTGCAGTCAGGGTAAACGGATACAGCCTCCCTCACCCTTTCGGGAGGGAGGCTGCCGTATATCTCATATTCTTCAATGTATTCAGGCATCAGCCAATGAGCACTGAGACCGCAGAGTTCAATGGCGTGGAACACCGATCTGTGACAATTACGGGCGCAGAGGACTTCGCTCCCCGCAGGGACAAGGGCTCTGATACCCGCAAGTATCCCGCAGGTAGAGCCGTTTACCAGATACCAGGTCCTGTCTGCGCCGTAAAGGGAGGCTGTGCGCTCCATGGCAGACCTGAGGATCCCGCGGGGGTCGTGGAGATCATCCGTATCACTGAGCTCGGTCACATCCGTAAATATGGGATCCCGACCATGACCCCCGATCCCCGGCGTCTCAGGGGCGTTCCCGTAAAGCGCCTTTTCCCTGTCTGCCGGTAACGGATTTCTCTTGTGCCCGGGCATATGCATGGGCACGGCATCA
>JAEELB010000202.1 GCA_016288705.1 Lachnospiraceae bacterium
CCGCCGCCATGCCGCGGTCTATGATCTTGTTCCATTCGCGCTTCTTGTCGTAATATATCCGCTCGGCGTACCTTATGGTGGACAGCATCTCGTGGGCGTTGTAATTTACGAAAGAGAAGCCAGTGCCGGTGCTCTCGTATTCGTTGTAGGGTTCCACCGTATCCTTCAGACCGCCGGTCTCCCTGACGATGGGAACAGTCCCGTATCTGAGGGCGATGAGCTGTGAGAGCCCGCAGGGTTCGAAGAGCGAAGGCATGAGGAACGCGTCGCAGGAACCGTATATCTTGTGAGCCAGATCATCGGAATAATAAATGTTCGCGGAGACCTTATTATTGTATTTCCAGTCGTAATGCCTGAACATGTTCTCGTACTGCTCTTCTCCGGAGCCCAGCACCACTATCTGAACCCTGTCGCGGCAGAGCTCGTCCATCACGTAGGACACCAGATCGAAGCCCTTCTGACCTGTAAGCCTGGACACCACGCCTATCATCATGATGTCGGGGTTCTGCTCGAGGTTCAGCTGGCTCTGGAGGGCCGCTTTATTTTTGCATTTCTCCTTGCGGAAATTGATCTTGTCATACCGCTTGGGAAGGGCGCTGTCCTTTGAAGGATCGAATTCATCATAATCGATGCCGTTCAGAATGCCCCTGAGATCGTTGGTCCTTGCGGAAAGGATCCCGTTCAGCCCCTCTCCGTAGAAATTGGTCTTTATCTCCTCTGCATAGGAAGGGCTCACGGTTGTGATGGCGTCGGCAAACACTATCCCTCCCTTTAAAAGATTTGCGTCCTTATAGCTTTCAAGCTTGTCGGGCGTGAAATAATCCGCTGGAAGTCCCGTGATGTCCCTGACCTTCTTGATATCCCATTTCCCCTGGAATTTCAGGTTATGGATGGTCATGATGGTCTTGATGCCGCGGTAGAATTCGCCGCCGGAAAATCTTTCCTTGAGATATACGGGAATGAGACCCGTCTGCCAGTCGTTGCAATGGATGATGTCGGGCTTGAAATCTATCACCGGCAGCACCGACAGAACCGCTTTCGAGAAAAATGCGTATTTTTCTATCTCGAAGAGGGGATCATCGCTGTAAGGCCTGCTCCCGCCAAAATAAGACTCATTATCAACGAAATAATAGGTGATGCCGTCATATTCCGCCTGAAAGATACCCACATAGGCGTTTTTCCAGTTGAAATCCATGTAGAAATTTGAGATATAGGTGAGTTTTTCCGCCAGATCGCCGTGCATGCACATGTATTTGGGGAGAATGATCCTTACGTCAAAGTACTTCCGGTCGATGTCCTTGGGAAGAGAGCCTATCACATCCGCCAGTCCCCCCGTCTTTATGAATGGAA
Organism: Lachnospiraceae bacterium; assembly: GCA_016288705.1. Classification (GTDB taxonomy): domain Bacteria; phylum Bacillota; class Clostridia; order Lachnospirales; family Lachnospiraceae; genus JAEELB01. Next base: position 1,351 of record JAEELB010000202.1, read on the forward strand.
CCCCTTCAGAAGCAGCCAACAGTATCTTTTTCATGTCCATTCCTCCACTCCGGTACAAGACGACACCCGATCCCGGTCACTCCATGCCCGAAGACACACCCGCGATCAAAAACGCTGTTTTAGATTATATCAGTATCCTCGCGCCGCTTCAAGTGACTCGTCATTATCGACCCACTCCCTGACGTCCACGATCCTGTAATTATCGCGGTCATCCCTTATGATGACCCTTTTGATGCCGGCGTTGATGATCATCCTCTTGCACATGGAACAGCTGGAGGCATTTTTCACGTATTCTCCGGTATCCACTTCCTTTCCCACAAGATATATGTCGGAATCAATCATCTCGGATCTGGGAGCGGAAATAATGGCGTTCGCCTCGGCGTGGACGCTCCTGCAGAGCTCATAACGCTCCCCTCTCGGGATCTGCATTTTCTGACGCACGCAATAGCCCATATCGCTGCAGTTCTTTCTGCCCCTGGGCGCCCCTACGTAACCGGTGGAAATGACCTCGTCGTTCTTTACGATTACGGAACCGAACAGGCGTCTCAGACAGGTGCCCCTCTGAAGCACGGTTTCCGCCAGGTCCAGGTAATAATTAACCTTATCACGTCTCTCCATTCTTCACTCTCTCCTTTACCTCGAAAGCCTTATGCCGCAGTTCTTCCGCGTTCTTCAGGGCGTTCTCCGTCTCCTCGTCGCTCCCCACCATCCTGGCAAGCTCCTTGAGGCTCCCCTCTTCGTCGATCTCCCTTATGGTGGTGCGGGTCACACCCTCTTCCACCCGTTTTTCTATCAGAAAATGGCTGTCGGACATGGCTGCGATCTGCGGGAGATGGGTGATGCAGATGATCTGCCTTCCCGATGACAGCCGGCCCAGGGCCTCGGAGACCTTAAAGGCCGTGCGTCCGCTTATGCCGGAATCTATCTCGTCGAAGATCAGCGCCCTCACGTCCTCCTTTTCAGCCATAACGGTCTTCAGGGCCAGCATGATCCTGGACAGTTCCCCGCCGCTGGCGGTATCGGCGACGCTTTTCAGGTCTTCTCCCGGATTCACGGACACCATAAAGCATACCGAATCCCATCCGGAACGGCTTATGGTCTTATTATCTCTGGTAACGTCTATCCTGAACCTTGCGTCCGCAAAGTTAAGCCCCTTCATGGCGTCAGACATCTTTTGCGAAAGCTCGGACGCCGCCTTTTCCCTCAGGTCATGGGCAGCGGTGCAGGCCTTTTTCAGTTCCTCCTCCGTTTCATGTCTTTTTTTCAGGAGTTCTTCCCTGTAGCTCTCCCAGTCTCTGAAACGGTTCAGCAGTTTTTCCCGCTCGTCTCTGTATTCCATGATGCTCTCGTAGCTGTCGCCGTATTTATCCATCAGATGGTTCAGGAGATCCAGACGCGCAAGGGCGTTGTCATACTCCTGAGGATCAAAGGACAGTTCGGACAGGTAATCCGAGGCTTCTCTTGTAAAATCCGAAAGCATGGAATCCGTCTCTTCAAGCTCTCCCTCCAGGGATGACAGCCTTTCGTCCAGAGCGGAAACATCCCGTAAATGCCTCACCGCTTCGGAAACGACCTCCGTCCGGCAAAGGGATATGGCCTTTTCAAGTGATTCCCTGATCTTCTCAACATTTCCGGTCTTTTTCACGTATTCCCGGAGCGTCTCCGTCTCCCCTGCCTTCAGCCCCGCCGAATCGATCTCGTTGATCTCATACTCGGCAAGGTCGGCCTCACGCTCTCTGAGCCGGTCGTCCCTCTCGTCTTCGGAGAGTTCCTCGTTTATCTTCTTCAGCCGGGAAAAGAGTTCCGAGATACGACCCTTTACCTCTTCGATCTCCGGATCGGCAAAACTGTCCAGAACCTCCGCCTGGGACGCCGATGACAGAAGGGTCTGGTGCTCCTTCTGCCCGTATACATCCATGAGCAGGGGCGCCAGTTCCTTTACAGCCTTTTGGGTAACGGTCTCGCCGTTCACACGGATAACGCTTCTCTTTTCCGATATCTTTCTCTGTATCAGAAGCTCATCCCCTGCGTCCTCTATCCCCAGCCTTTCAAGGGCGTCGGATATCCGCGGATCCCCTCCCGTGTCGAAGGTCAGCTCTATCAGGGCGTGATCCTGATCCCTCCGAATCATGCCGGAGTCGGCGTGGCCGCCCAGGGCCGCGGTAACGGAGCCAATGATCACGGATTTACCGGCCCCGGTCTCCCCGGTCATTATGTTCAGGCCATCCCTGAAGGTAATGTCTGCGCTCTCAATCAACGCCAGATTTTGTAAATGAAGCTCACGAAGCATTTTGTTTCCCCATTGTAATTTTCATGATCCGCTCATCTTGCGGCCCAGAACGTTCAGAAAGCTCTCCTGGGAGAGTTTGATGATCCTGGCGGTGTGACCGGATCTGGATATCGTCACCCGGTCTCCCGCTTCAAGAGGCACATTGTCCGTGCCGTCAAAGCTCACCTCGGCAGTCTGCGGCCTGTCGCCGGAGCCTTTGTTCAGTTCTATCGCTATCTCATCATCCGGCGAGAGCACTATGGACCGCGAGTGGAAGGTATGGGCGCAGATGGGCGTCAGGAGTATGGTCCTGGCTCCGGGCTCGACGACGGGTCCCCCTGCGGACAGAGAATAAGAAGTGGATCCCGTGGGGGTGGCGCAGATGATCCCGTCAGCCACAAAGCCGTTCAGCAGATGTCCGTTCACATACACGTCAAACCGTATGATCTGAAGCTTTCCGGAGCGGGTGACGACGATATCGTTCAGGGCTTCGCTGACCCTGTCTCCCACGCTCCCCCTGAGCATCATGCGTTCCTCCACCGTGTATTCATCCCTGAGGAGCCTGTCCAGAGCGTTCTCTATGTCAGCGGTCTCAACCTCGGTGAGATAACCGAGGGTGCCGAGGTTCACCCCCAAAAGCGGGACCCTGGAAGCGCCGGTAGCCCTTGCTGCCTGAAGCATGGTCCCGTCCCCTCCCAGTACCAGGATAGCGTCTATGCCTTCCGGAATGTCTATCTTCCTGTCCCTGCTCTCGTCTCCGAGGAGCATGGAGATGACGCGCCTTGCACCGTGATCGCCCAGATAATACGTGATCTTTCTGGTGTAAAAGGCCTCCGGATCCTTGTATTCATTTGCGATGATGAGAAAGTTCTTCATAGTCCCAGCTCTTCCACTGCCTCATTTACCGTTTTTCTTATCAGATCAGCATCCCTCAGGATGTCCGACCCGGTCTCCCCCTTTACCAGGTGAAGGAGATACTCGATGTTCCCTTCGGGTCCCTTTACGGGTGAAAAGGTGAGTCCCGCAGGCGTAAATCCGCTGTCTTCGGAATAAGTCAGGACCTTCCCGATCACGTCTTCGTGAACCCGGCTGTCCCTCACCACGCCTCTCTTCCCCACATTCTCCCTCCCCGCTTCGAACTGGGGCTTGATGAGGCATATCATGTCCCCTCCGTCTTTAAGGATCAGGGACGCTGGAGGAAGTATCTTTTCAAGTGAGATAAATGATACGTCCGCAGTCGCAAGATCGACCTGTTCCTCTATGTCGGAGGGCTTAAAGTAGCGGAAATTGGTCCTCTCCAGGCATACCACCCTGGCGTCGGATCTCAAAACCCAGGCCAGCTGGCCTCTTCCGGAGTCCACCGCATAAACGCGGGATGCTCCGTTCTTCAGCATACAGTCAGTAAAACCTCCGGTGGAGGCCCCGATATCCAGGCAGACCTTATTTTCGGGGCTGACGGAAAAATACTTAAGGGCCTTCTCCAGTTTCAGCCCGCCTCTGCTCACATAGGGACAGAGGCTGCCCCTCACTTCGATACCGGCTTCCTCCGGAAAGGTGCTTCCGGCCTTGTCCTCCTTCTGCCCCTCCACATATACGATACCCTCCATGATCAGGCGTTTTGCCTGCTCCCTGGAGGGGCTCAGTCCTCTTTCGGTGAGGAGCACATCCAGTCTTTTCTTCATTTCAGATGTTCCAGGATCCTGTTGTATACGCTTTCGGCATCCATACCCGCTTTCCGGAACAATATGTCCACGGAGCCCTGCTCGATATATTCATCGGGAGCGCTTATGCTTATGAATCCCGTGTTCAGGTCCTCCCTTTTCAGGAAAGAGGCCACAGCGCTTCCATAGCCTCCGGATCCCTCATTTTCCTCCATGGTCACGATGAGCTCGTGGTCCCTGGAGAACTCTCTGATCAGTTCCTCATCAAGAGGCTTGACAAATCTTGCGTTCACAAGGGAACAGGGGTGGTCATCAGCCTTCAGGAGGTCACGCACCTGTTCGGCCACCTGCACCATGCTGCCCACTGCAAGAAGGCAGATCCCGTATTCCCTGTAAATGACCTCGCTCCTGCCGGCCATAACTGTCGTCCTGAAGTCGCTGAGGCCGGAATAGGCCTCTCTGTTGGGATACCTGATGGCTGCAGGCTTACCCAGAGAAACGGCGAATTTCATCATGTCGGACAGTTCCCATTTATTCTTGGGAGCCATCACCGTGAGCCCGGGAATGGATGAAAGATAGGACAGATCATAGATCCCCTGATGGGTCTCCCCGTCAGCCCCCACTATCCCGGCCCGGTCGATGGCAAACACCACCGGAAGCTGCTGTCTGCATACATCATGGAGTATCTCGTCATACCCTCTCTGGAGAAATGACGAATATATGGCCACCACCGGCTTCAGGCCTCCTGCTGCCAGGCCGGCGGCAAAGGTCACGGCGTGACCTTCCGCTATCCCCACGTCAAAGAACCTGTCGGGGAAAATGTTCCTGAAACGGTTCAGTCCCGTACCGCCCGGCATTGCAGCGGTGACGGCCACCACCTTCTCATCCCTCTTCCCCAGCTTGCACATGACGGTGGAAAAAACATCGGTATAGTTGGGAACTGTGCGCGGTTTCTTGGGGATGCCCGTCTCCAGATCGAAGGGGCCGGTGCCGTGAAATCTGGCGGGATGCCTGACCGCAGGCTCAAACCCCCGTCCCTTTTCGGTCTTTACATGTACGATAACGGCCTTTCTGACCCTTCGGGCGTTTTTGAGCGCCGCCAGTACCTCTCCCACATTGTGGCCGTCCACAGGTCCCAAATAGGTTATCCCCATCTCCTCGAAGAACATGCCAGGCACAAAGAAGGACTTAAAGGTGTTCTTTGTCCTCCTGATGCTCTCTATGAGCTTGTCATTCCTTGCGGATCTGCCCCTCAGCGAATTGTATACATCGTCCCTCAGGCCCAGATACGTGTCCGCGGTACGTACCCTGTTGAGATATTTTGACACGCCCCCCACGTTCTCGGCGATGGACATATTATTGTCATTGAGTATTATTATAAAATTGGTATTTAATTTCGATGCGTTATTTAATGCCTCGTATGCCAAACCACCTGTTAGGGAACCGTCACCGATTACGGACACCACGTTATATTTCTCACCGGTGAGCTGTTTTGCCTTGACGAAGCCGAGGCCCGCGGAAAGAGACGTGGAGCTGTGTCCGGTTTCAAAACAGTCGCAATCCGATTCGTTCCTTTTAGGGAAACCGCTGAGTCCCTGATACTGTCTCAGGGTTGTAAAGTCGTCTTTTCTTCCCGTCAGTAGCTTATGGGTGTAACTCTGGTGACCCACGTCCCAGATGAGTTTATCCTGGGGGAAATTCAGGAAAAGATGGAGAGCCATGGTGAGCTCCACCGTGCCGAGATTTGAAGCCAGATGGCCGCCGGTCTCGGAAATGGAACGGATCAGGAAATCCCTTATCTCGTCGGCAAGTTCCGGCATATCCGAAAGGGGTATCTTTTTAATATCGTTTGGTTTCTTTATTTCATCAAGGAGCATCCGTCACTTCCTTCTTCCGGAAAGATACCGTACAAGAGCCGTCAGAAATCCGCATTCTCTTCCCGTGGATCCCAGGATGTCCACAGCTTTATCCGTGAGCTCGTCGACCTTACGCCTGCATTCATCCAGGCCGTAAAGAGTCACGTATGTTATCTTGCCGTTCTTTTCGTCACTTCCGGCATCTTTTCCCGTCTCGGCCTGGTCTCCGGTCACATCAAGAATATCATCCATTATCTGAAAGGCCTGCCCCATGGCGCTGCCGCATTCCTCCAGAGCTCTTATCTCTTCATCCGACGCTCCCGAAAGCGCGGCTCCGGCCATCAGAGAAGCTTCCATAAGGCATGCGGTCTTCTTTTCGTCCATGAACAACAGCAGTTCTTCCGACGCTTCACCCTTCTTTTCCGCGGTAAGATCCGCGGACTGGCCTCCCACCATGCCGTACACTCCCGCTTTATCCGCGAGGATATGCTGGGCCAGGGCTCTTCTCTTCATCGTGTCATGATCGGGGGCCGAAAGCACGGACCTTGAGGTTATCTCATACACCAGATTCAGTAAGGCGTCTCCTGCCAGCACCCCCATCCCCTCGCCATAAACCGCGTGGGTGGTCTTTATCCCCCTTCTGTATTCATCATTGTCCATGGCTTCCAGATCGTCATGGATCAGGGAATAATTGTGAATAAACTCTATGGCGGCCATGAAGTCGTCTATGGCCGGGTCCTCTCCTCCGAACATGATAAAGGCTTCCTTCATCATAAGGGGCCGGAGTCTCTTGCCCCCGGATCTAACGCCGTAATCCAGCGCTTCAAGCACTTCCCGCTGATAGCCTTCTATCTCCGGGAGGCGGGACAGCACCGTTTTTTCGGCTTCTTTTCTCTTTTCTTCAAACAGGCTTAAGAATTCCTCAGGCTTCATCATCCGCTCCGTCACCTTCCCCGGCCTCCTCAAAGGGGACCAGTTCTCCGTTTTCCATCAGTTGTTTGACCTGCTTTTCAACCCTGTCTATCTTCTTTTCCGACTGTTTCAGGAGTTCCATCCCTTCCCTGTACGCCGAAAAGGCCTCCTCCAGGGAAAGCTTTCCGCCTTCGAGGGAGCTTATCCTTTCTTCCGCCTCCGTCAGCAGTTCGTCTATGCTCATATCCTTTTTTTCATTCTCCGCCATTACCGTGTACCTCCCCGATCTCGGAAAGAGCGTATCCGTCGCTGAAACTGGTCCTGATCCTCATGCCCGCCTTCAGCTCCGACACTCCTTTAACAGGCTTTCCGTCCTCTCTTTCCGTAAATGAATACCCCTGACTGAGCCTGCCTTCAGGAGACAGTCCCTTGAGCAGGGCTTCGTCCTTTACATGCCTTCTTCTGTATTTTTCCAGTGAGGATGTCATGCTCTTTTCCAACAGCGAGACGTTTCCCTGACACCTGTTCCTGTACCTGTCCAGAAGCTCGTTCATGACCTTCTCGGCCCTTCCGGAAAGGGCCATATGCCGGTTCTGGGCGTCCCTTATCTTTCGCTCCGGACTAGCTGCCGCCAGCTTCAGCTGATCTTCCTTCACCCTGACCCGGGTATTACGTATCTCACCCTCCATAAGCCTGTTCAGATCTTCGGAAATGGAGGCCATCCTCTCGTCGAGCCTGTGCAGGCCTGCCACGGAGAGCTCTGCGGCCGCCGTCGGGGTGGAGGCCCTGAGATCCGCCACCAGATCGCATATGGTGGTATCAGTCTCATGACCGACACCGGATATCACGGGTATCACAGAATCAAAGACCGCCTGAGCGGTCACCTCTTCATTAAACGCCCAGAGATCCTCTATGGAGCCGCCGCCTCTCCCCACGATGATCACATCGGCCTCCGTGTGCTGAAGGGCGCGCACGCCCCGGGCAATGTTTTCGGCAGCGCCCTGACCCTGAACAGCCGAGGGATACAGGATGATCTGTACATATGGGGCGTGCCTCCTGATAGTCCTTATTATATCTCTGACAGCCGCTCCCGTGGGGGCGGTGACCACTCCTACAGTACCGACATATTCGGGAATGGGACGTTTATAGGTCTCGTCGAACATCCCCATCCGGAGGAGTCTTTCCTTAAGCTCCTCAAATCTCAGGTACAACTCTCCCCTGCCGTCTCTCTTTATCCTGTCAACGTATAACTGATATTGTCCGCCTGCCTCATATACATCAACGGAACCGCTGGCAACTACCTGCTCTCCGTCTTCAAGTTTATGATCCAGCCCCCGGGCGCGCTTCCCCGCGAACATCACGCAGGATATCTTTGAATTCTGTTCCTTCAGGGAAAAGTAGATATGACCGCTCCGGTTGTAATTCAGATTGCTGATCTCACCCCTGATGCTGATATTTCTGAGCATGAAATCCTGGGTGAACAGAGACCGGATATATGAATTGATCTGTCCTACCGAATAGACATTACCCATTTTCTTTTTTCTCGGCAAACAGAGCCAGAACCCCGTTTACAAAAGATGAGGAGTTGTCCTGGCCGAATTCCTTTGAAAGCTCCACGGCCTCATTTATGGCCACGCCCTCAGGCACGGCCTCATCATAAAGCATCTCGTATATCGCCAGCCGGAGGATGGTCAGCTCCACCCTTCCGATCCGTGATATATCCCAGCCGGAAGTCCTTTCGGAAACCATTGCGTCGATCTCCGGGATCTTTTCCGCCACGCGGTGGTATTTGCCGCTGATATATTCGGAATCCTTCTCCGAGAGTTTAGGTTCCCCCTCAGGTCTCGCCTCAAAGAAAAGCCGCTCCTGCTCTTCCATTGCGGCGTCTTTATGAAACTCCCGTCTGAAAAGGAGTTTAAAGACCTGCTCTCTTTTTTTGTGCATGCTCAGCGACATATGGTTTACCCGGCCTGTATCTCGGCTCCGACTATCCTGATGTTCACGTTCCTCACATTGAGGCCGGTCATATTTTCAACGGCAGTCCTCACCCTGGTCTGGACCTGGCCGCAGGTTTCGGGGATATTATGCCCGTAGGATATGACTATATTCATGAGGATGTCCACGTTTCTGCCCGTGACCTTGACCTTTGACGAACCTGTCTGGGACTTCCCGTCAGCCACGCCATCCACCTCATGTGCCGCTATCATGGCTATGGAAGAGACCACTTCGTCGGCGATCCTCACAAAGCCGAGGCTCTTTTCGCCGTGAGTCTCCTCAGGTATCATTTCTTTATTCCTTCCGGTGTTTCTCTTTCTGTCAGCCATCTTTGTCCTCCAACTTCAGATCCGAACCTGTATCCTGTCCATTATATCAGATTAATCGTCATCTGGAAAAGGCTCTGCAAAAAATGATCCCTCAGGGATGATCATCCTCAGTTTCTGCCGAATTCAGACAGCTTAAGCCCTTCATTTCTCTCGATGGTCATCTGGGGACTCCACTCATTTACAAATAAGAGCAGGACATTCCCCTTAAGATCCCTTATCTTGTGCATATCGCTGGTGCCCGACATGCCGGCGATATCCACCTCTTCCGGATTGTCCACCCATCTGATGTACTCGTAGGGAAGGGGATCGAGCCTGATGTCCACGTTGTACTCATTGACCAGACGGTACTTCAGAACGTCCAGCTGCAGCATTCCCACGACCCCGACAATTATCTCCTCCATTCCTGTCTGGTACTCCTGGAAGACCTGAATGGCGCCCTCCTGGGCGATCTGCGTCACGCCCTTCACAAACTGCTTCCTCTTCATGGTGTCCAGAAGCGTGACTCTGGAGAAGTGTTCCGGGGCAAAGGTGGGTATCCCCTCGTACCTGAACTCATCATCGGGCTCGCAAATGGTGTCGCCTATTGAGAAGACGCCGGGGTCGAAAACCCCGATGATGTCCCCCGCATAGGCCTCGGTAAGAGTCTTTCTCTCATCCGCCATGATCTGCTGAGGCTGGGAGAGCCTCATTATCCGTCCGCCCTGAACGTGTTTCACCTCTTCGGACGGATCAAAGCATCCCGAACACACCCTCATAAACGCCACCCTGTCGCGGTGAGCCTTGTTCATATTGGCCTGGATCTTGAAGACAAACGCGGAAAAGCCGCCGGTAACGGTGTCTATGACGCCTTTGTCCGACACTCTTGGTGCAGGAGGCATGGACATCCTGAGAAATTCCCTGAGAAATATCTCCACCCCGAAATTCGTCAATGCGGATCCGAAGAAGACCGGAGTGAGCACTCCGGCCCTGACTTTATCTATGTCGTAGGACGCTCCTGCGCCCTCAAAAAGCTCTCTTTCGGTGAGGAGGTTATCCAGCGCTTCCTGCCCTATCCTGGCTGCAACCGCTGCTTCATCCCCCAGTTCAAGGGTCTCCGAATGCCCCTCCTTCGTGCCCTTGAGAGTATCGGAATAAAGGACTATCCTGTCGTTCTGAAGGTCCAGTACCCCCTTAAAATCCTTTCCGGAGCCAACGGGAAGGTTCATGGGGCAGGTGTCGATCCCCAGTTCCTTCTCGATGTCATCCAGCAGTTCAAAGGTGTCGAGAGCATCCCTGTCCAGTTTGTTTATGAAGGTAAATATAGGGATGTGCCTCATGACGCAGACCTTGAAAAGCTTTCTGGTCTGAGCCTCCACGCCCTTTGCACCGTCGATCACCATAACAGCCGAATCGGCAGCCATCAGGGTCCTGTAGGTATCCTCGGAAAAGTCCTGATGTCCCGGGGTGTCAAGGATATTGATGCAGAATCCGTCGTACTCAAACTGAAGGACGCTGGAGGTCACCGAAATACCCCTCTCCTTCTCTATCTCCATCCAGTCGGACACGGCGTGTCTGGCAGTAGCCTTGCCCTTGACGCTTCCCGCCAGATTGATGGCGCCTCCGTAGAGGAGGAACTTTTCGGTCAATGTGGTCTTACCCGCATCGGGATGGGAAATGATGGCAAATGTCCGCCTTCTCTCTATCTCACCTGAAATATTCATGAAAAACTGATCAACTCCTGTTCGGGTTTCTGAGCGGGTTTTATTTCCTCCGCATAAAGGACCGGTCCCTTTTCTTCGCCGTAATCCTTAAAATGTTCAAACGCCACCTTTGCCTTCACCTTTACCCATGACTTCTCTCTGAAGGCTGAAAGCCTGTCAGTCACGCAGGGATAGCCCAGAAAGCTCATGTCAGCGGCGCAGCAGGTCATGGCCAGCCTTCCCGGCACCATATAGCCTCCCCTGTCTCCGTCGGGCTTCATCACCTGTCCGATGAATTCCACCGTCTTTCCCTCGTATCTGTTGATGTGATCCATCATGTCTATGAACCACATGGCGTAGCCGCGGTCGTCCAGTCTGATGACAGGAGCATTGAGATCATAAGGGAGGTCGTCCTCCATGATGGAACTGATCTCTCCGTTTTTGTCCTCAAAGATGATATCCGACTGCAGCGCCACGGCCTTCACGTTTCTCTTGAAGGAATTCAGGTCAGACTCCGGAAGGCCGTCGCACCTGTTGAAAATGATGAGCTCGCTCTTTCTCACCATTTCAGCCAGAAGCGACTTCATATTCGAGTAATAAACCTTAAAGGTGGAGGCGTCGATATTGGTCACTATCTGTTCCACATACCAGTTGCCGGCAAGGCAGAACTTCCTGAAATCCCACATGCCGTTCCACTCCACCAGGATCCTCTCGGGCTTGTATTTCCTGTCCAGTTCGTTCATCTTGTCTTTGGTGAACAGGGACAGGTCGTCTATCACATGCACTACGGTCCTGTTTCTCCTGAGAAGCTCCTCCCCGTATTCATTTTCCCCTTCCTCGCACAGTATGAGCAGGGTGCGCCCCCCTATGGAAAAATACTGCTGATCCATGGTGAAGGCTATGAACTGGGTCTTTCCGCTGTCGAGAAAACCATTGATCACGTAAACCGGTTTCATTGCGTTCTTCCTCTTTCAATAAGATCAGGACAGTTCAAAAAGCCTGTCCAGATCGTCGTCCTTCAAATGAGACCCGATCACGCAGATAAGACCGTTCTCCGCAGCCTCTCCCTTTCGGACTCCCTTTTCCCCGGGGACATAATCGAAATGGATATATCCGTCGCTCTCTGCGTCCGGCACCATGCCCTTTGCCCTCAGTATCACGCCGTAACTGCCGTTGTCGAGGGCATCCAGTTTTTCCTTAACAAGAGTTTCGGTAAATTTCTCGGGAGTCTCCAGTCCCCAGCTCTCGAACACTTCATCTGCGTCGTGGTGATGGTGCTCATGGTGACCGTGGTCCTCATCGTGGTCATGGTGACCGTGGTCCTCATCGTGGTCATGATGACCGTGGTGACCGTGGTCTTCGTCGTGGTCATGATGATGATCATGGTCCTCATCGTGGTCATGGTGACCGTGGTGACCGTGGTCCTCGTCGGCGTCACGATGATGCTCATGATCCTCATCATGATCATGGTGCTGATCCTCGTCGTGATGATGGTGATGGACCCTGTCCTGCTCATCGGTAAAGGTTGTGCCCTCCTCATCGTGGTGATGATGGTGGTGATCCGAGGCGTCGGCTATGGCCTTCTCCAGCATCCTGTCTTCCATTTCCCTTGGTCCTTCGATAATGTTCAGGACCGCTGCGGCATCAAGCTCGGAAAGGGGCGTGGTGATTATGCGCGCATCCTTATTGTATCCGCGGATGATGCTCACGGCTTCTTTCATCTTTTCGTCGTCGACCTTGTCGGCTCTGGTGAGCTCGATGGTTCCGGCGTGTTCGATCTGATTCACGAAGAATTCACCGAAATTCTTTACGTAAACCTTTGCTTTGGAGGCGTCCACCACCGTGACCGCGCTGCCGAACACCGCATCGTCCCTCTCTTTCATGGCGCTCTCAACAGCGATCATGACATCCGAGAGCTTTCCGACACCCGAGGGCTCTATTATTATCCTTGGGGGATGGTACTGATCCAGCACCTCTCTCAGGGAAGTCCCGAAATCTCCCGCCAGGGAACAGCAAATGCATCCGGAATTCATTTCCTTTATCTCGATGCCGGAATCCTTGAGGAAGCCTCCGTCGATCCCGATCTCTCCAAACTCGTTCTCTATCAGGACCGTGCCCGAATCTCTCAGCGGGCCCTCCAGGAGCTTCCTTATCAATGTGGTCTTTCCCGCTCCGAGGAAACCGGATATGATGTCGATCTTTGTTTTGCTCATTTTTGTATACCTCCTGAAGAATCTTCCATGCCGGGCAAAAACGCCCGTAGCTGCCCGTAAAACAGACTGAGAGGGACTGTAAGCCGGGTTCTGTCTTGGATGACCATCTATCTGGAACTGCCGTTGCCGGCAGTCTCTAGCGACCCACCTGAGGACAGGCAGGGCACCTTACGTCCTCGTTTCGGTCTTGCTTCGGATGGGGCTTGCATTGACGCCCTGCGTTACCGCAGGACCGGTAGTCTCTTACACTGCCATTTCACCATTGCTCCCATGAGGGGGCTGTATCATTTCTGTTGCGCTTTCCCGGGAGTCGCCTCCGCCGGACGTTATCCGGCATCCCGCCCTGTGAAGCCCGGACTTTCCTCGAAGGGAATGCTCCCCCCGCGGTCATCCGTCCCTCTCAACCCAAAATCAGATTCTATTCCTGTTTGACGGTTCGGTCAAGGCATATCTTTCTCCGGGCAGGGTCCTTTCGCGAAGCCGGGGTTTCCCTCTGTTCCATGTACAATGCTCACGCTTCGGGCAACCTGACCCAGGGGAGATACCTGACCTTCATATCGGATACCCTGAAAGGGATCTTCTCTCCTTCAAGGACCTCCAGAAACCTTTCGAGAGGCTTCCTGTCCCTGCCGTAAAGCTGGTAAGTGATGTGGAAGCTTTCTTTAAGGGCGTTTATCTCTAGCATCAGGTCTCCGTCAGTGATGGTATAGACGCTCTTTATGTGATCTTCCATTTCGCCGTAATCTATCTGCCCCACATAGCTGACTGTGAACGGATCGCGCGGATCGGTTCTGTATATGCTGTGTTTGGAGGCGTATTTGCGCTTTTCCTTAAGGGTCGGCTGCGCATCGATGCCCGAGTGCATTTTTGTGATCCGGCGAAACCTCTCATAGCTGAGTTCCGGCTGGTTCTGCTTGATGAAGGCTCCCCTGGTGCGGAGATTCAATCTGGAGACAGGCTCGTCCTTCATATCCCAATCATATTTGACATGGATAAAACGGACAAGATCACGGTATGATCTGTCAGCTCCGATATCGGCGCGATAATCCGCCGCGACACGGCCGGAGATAAAGGTTCCCTCCTTCTCCTTTAAGAACCTTGACATGGCCTTATACATCATGGAGACCACGACCGTATTGGGACTGGCGTCTATACCCGTGGCGTATTTCATGAAAACCCCTGCGGGTATCTCGATCTCATAGTAATAATCCTTTGTGGAGAAAGGGTTCAATATATGTTTGAGAGTACGCATGATGGCAAGATTACAGTCGCCGCCTTCGTAGCGTACCATGGGCTCGTCCTTCGGCAGGGTATCGGGATCCGGGAAAAGAGTCTCGGCCTCCGTAACAGGCGTACCGGGGAGTTTTATATCCTCAGGCGGCTTCAGGGGACCGTATTTTTTGCTCATATACAGATACAGGGTGGTCTTTACCCAGAACATGATCCCGAATGCGCCGCAGAGTGAGTGAGATCCGCTGAACCATATAGTGTCGTCTTTATATGTTATGACAAACAGGTGATCATTGACCTCCTCACCGGCCAGCATTATCCTCCTGTCTTCTTCCGGGAGAACTGCAAGAGGTTTATCGTTGGGCATGAGGATATAGCTTTGGGAGGCATCCAGGCCGGGCTTTACTCGAAAATAGGGAAACCTCCCAAAGGCCTCCTGTGCCACTTCATTCAGTATTCCGGTATCAACAGGCTCGTCCAGCTGCACTTTTATGCGAAGTGTAAAAGCGAGTTTTTTACTGCATTCGTACAGTAAATAGGTATCCGGATCGTTTGGCATAATCATATCTCCTTTCCTAAAACCGCCCTCAAGGCTTCCGGGTCTCTCCTAAGCCAGCACACGCCTCGTTTCATATCGTTTCCCTGTCATGCAAAGTTCCGCCTATTGGAACGCAGGGGCACATCCTTGTGAGCCCCTGCGCATGCTGCGTTTCATGATGTCTTTCCGTGTGGTCCCGGCCCCGGCTTTCATACTGCAACGTCTTTAAGGGCCCCCTCTCTTATCAACCCATGCCGAACACTCCCTGTCCGATGAATTCTCTCACGAGGGAATCCCCGGGAACTCCCGTGGCAGGCAATGTCAGGAAGTATTCAAAGAACTTGAGGAGCCTTTTTGCCTCATAATACTCGGGCGCCCCTTTGGGAACGCTGTAAAGAAGGGGCTCCGCATAAGGCTTGAGCACGGAAAGTTCATAGACCAGCGATGAATTGAAAAATACATCCGCCTCCTCCTGGAACGGGAAAATGTACTTCTCTTCCCCTCTTCTCACGGAATCCCACATCCCAATGGTCCTCCGGGCGCTGGCGCCCCTGGTCCTGAAATCCCTCACAAGCCTTCTGATCAGCCTTGTATCGGTGGTGGGGATCCTGTTGTGTTCGTCTATGTTGATGCTGGTGAGGGCGCTGATGAATATCCTGAACAGCTTTTCATCGGGGATCTTATTGATAAGCCCGGTGTCAAGGGCATGTATCCCCTCTATCACAAGGATATCATTGTCTTCGAGGATCAGCTTCCTGCCCTCGGCCTCCCTCTTGCCTGTCTGGAAATTGAAAATGGGCACCTCCGTTTCCTTTCCTTCGAGGAGACTGTCCATATTTTCTCCGAAAAGCTTGATATCCAGGGCTTCAAGACATTCGTAATCAGGATTTCCGTCCTCGTCAAGGGGAGTCAGGGAGTGATCCAGATAGTAATCATCCAGACTGATCATTATGGGTTTATATCCCATCGTAACCAGCTGTACCGAAAGCCTCTTTGCGAAAGTGGTCTTTCCCGAGGAGGAAGGCCCCGCCACAAGGACGGCTCTGACGGTTTCCCTGTTTTTGATCTCCTGGGCCATCTCGCCTATCCTTCTCTCCTGAAGGGCTTCCTGCACCAGGATCATCTCTTCGGCCTTGTTCGCGCAAATATGCTCGTTCAGGTCGCCAACCGTGCCTATCCCCATCATGAGCCCCCAGTCCGAAGCCTGTTTCATGGTCTCAAAAAGCTTTTTTCTGGGTTTGAACTCCGGCAGAACGGAATGGTCCGATTTCTCCGGCAGCACGAGCATGACGCCGTTCTCGTAGGGCACGACGTCGAAGCGGTCGATGTAGCCCGTGCTTGGCATCATGTAACCGTAATAATAATCATAGTAATCCCCGAGGCAGTAGATATTGATCATGGAACTCCTGCGGAACCTGAAGAGTCCGACCTTGTCCTTCATCCCCAGCTTTCTGAACAGCTCTATCCCTTCCTCAAGAGGATAGGCCTTTTTCGTGATGGGCAGATCGGCCTCGATGATGGCGTGCATCCTTTCACGTATCTCATCCGCGGTTTCGGCCGATACGGTTTCCCTGTCTCCGAAGGAGCAGAAATAAGCCGGTCCGTTTGTAAACTCCACCTTCACATACTCGGAGGTGCCCTTTCCCTCCACGTCCTCAACCGCCTTCATGAGTATCATGATGGCGGTGCGGCAGTACGTTCTGTGTCCCGCTTCACCGGAAGTGGTGATAAATCCCAGTTCCCCGTCCCGGTCTGCCTTCTTCATGAGTTCGCGGATCTTGCCGTTCATGGTGACGAGAGCGATCCTGTCCCTGTAGCTGTCCTGAAATTCACCGGCAATCAATTCATACTTGAGTCCTTCGTCGTAGAAATGCTCTTTCCCGTCGATCTTCAGTGTGATCATGGCTCCCTCCTTTACCTGTTTACAAAACCGAACGCCGCCTCGCAATCGCTCACGTAGCCTGCCAGCTCATCAGTTCTTCCGGTTTCCCCGTTATCCCTTATGCCCCGGCTCTCCGAAAGCGCCTTTCTGTACCTCTCAAGCTCCGAGGAAATGTGTTTCCTGACGGCATCCCCTCTCCCCGCAAGGAGCCGGGGGCCGTACCTGTCCTGTATCCTGAGAGGCAGTTCCTCAATATCTCCGGATGATCCGGGATCCTTCCCGGTGCATCTCATCACATGGTAATACTTATCCTCCTCGTACAGATCCGCCTCAGCCTCTATGAACAGCCCCATCTCCCTCAGGCTTCTCCTCATGAGTTCATCCTCCGACTGAGGCTGGAACACATATTCCGAAAATAAAGGCACCTTTTCCGAACTGTCCGAAAGGATCTTAAGCATCAGTCTGGCCCCCATTCCCGCAAGGACAAGGGTTCCGTTGCCCACAGGTTCCACCTCCTTAAGGCCGTCGGAAAGGACTGTCTCTATCCTGTCCGAAAGCCCCGCCTCTTCTATCGATCTCCTTGCGTTTGCCAGAGGACCCGCGGACACTTCCGAGCAGCACGCCCCGGGACATATCCCGTTCTCCACGAGAAAGATGGACAGACCCGCGTGATCACAGCCCACATCCGTAACATGACTGCCCGGGGAGACCATCCCCGCGCACATCATGAGCCTGGGAGACAGTTTCTTCATCAATCGTCCAGGTAGTCCTTAAGCCACTTGCTCCTGGAGGGATGTCTCAGCTTGCGGAGAGCCTTGGCTTCTATCTGCCTTATGCGCTCTCTTGTGACGTTGAATTCCTTTCCGACTTCTTCAAGTGTTCTGGATCTTCCGTCGTCCAGACCGAAGCGGAGCCTGAGCACTTTCTGCTCCCTGTCGGTAAGCGTGCCGAGCACTTCCCTCAGCTGCTCCCTGAGGAGAGCGAAGGCTGCCGCCTCTGCGGGGACAGGCACGTTTTCATCCTGGATAAAGTCTCCCAGATGACTGTCTTCTTCTTCACCGATGGGCATTTCAAGAGATACGGGCTCCTGAGAGATCTTCTGTATCTCTCTGACCCTGTCCACCGGCAGATCCATATACTTTGCGATCTCTTCGGGAAGCGGTTCCCTTCCCAGTTCCTGAAGCAACTGACGGCTGACCCTTGTCAGCTTGTTTATGGTCTCGACCATGTGGACGGGGATCCTGATGGTGCGGGCCTGGTCTGCTATTGCGCGGGTAATGGCCTGTCTTATCCACCAGGTGGCATATGTGGAGAATTTGTACCCCTTCGTATAGTCGAATTTCTCAACCGCCTTGATAAGGCCGAGATTTCCCTCCTGGATGAGATCGAGGAATAGCATCCCGCGGCCCACATATCTCTTGGCAATACTGACCACAAGCCTGAGATTGGCTTCGGCAAGGGACTTCTTTGCTGCTTCCCCATCCGCTATGGCATCCAGGAGCTTTTCCCGCTTTTTTTTGTTCTTGGCCGTATCGGGAATGCTGTCGAGCTCTTCCTCGGCTCTCATGCCTTCCTCCATACGCTTTGCCAGGACGATCTCCTGTTCCGCCGTGAGCAGGGGGACTTTCCCTATCTCCTTGAGGTACATTCTGACAGGGTCTTCGATGCTGACGCTGTCGGGAACTGACAGATCGATGTTCTCGAGATCCACCTCCTCGGCGGCGGCGTCCTGATCATCAGCAGCCTCGTCCACGTCCTCGTCGGGATTGTCATCGGTGATCTGGAGCACGTCTATGCCGTTCTGTTCCAGATAATCCACGATCCGGTCAAACTTCTCGTCGTCTATGGGCACCTGAGGAAAGATCTCGGAGATATCCTGCGGTTCCAGGACATTTTTCTTTTTCTTCCCGAGATCGATCAGCGATCCGAGTCTCTCCTCGATCCTGTCTTTTTCTTCCTCAAAAGGAGATTTATCGTCGGCGTCGTCTCTGGCAAGATCGACAGAGGCCTTGACGTTCTTTTCTTCTTCGGCTTTCGGCGAAACATCCTTTTTCTTTTCCTTTTTTTCGGAAACGGCAGGGCTTTCAGTCTGAGCGTTCTTCTGAACGGTTCCCTTTCTGGCCGGCTCAACCTTGGCCCCGGACTTTGAAGCGGCGTTACTTCCGGCAGTTGTTTTGTTCTTTTCCTTTTCGGAAGCTTTCTTTTCGGGCTTTGCGGCTTCCTTCACGGGAGCGGATTTTTTCGGAGGCGCGGTCTTGGGCGCCTTTTCCGGAGTCTTGGATTTTGCGGGAGCCTTCGCCGCTTCCTCCTTGCCCTTAACCGCAGCCTTCGGCGCGCTCTTCTCCGGCGCCTTCTTTTGGGCTGTCTCCTTCGGAGCATTCCCCTTCGGAGCTTTCTCCGAGGGTGCGGATTTTACGGGTGCCTTTGACTTCGCGGGCGCTTTCGCCGCTTCCTCCTTGCCCTTAACCGCAGCCTTCAGCGCGCTCTTTTCCGGCGCCTTTGATTTCGCGGGTGCTTTCGCCGCTTCCGTCTTACTCTTCACTGC
>JAEELB010000203.1 GCA_016288705.1 Lachnospiraceae bacterium
GACCCGATATATTCCGCAAAAATTGCTTCTTTATCGGGTGACGGGCTCCTCTACGGCGCCACACGACCCGATATATTCCGCAATAATTGCTTTTTTATCGGGTGACGGGCTCCTTCACGGCGCCACACGACCCGATATATTCCGCAAATATTGCTTTTTCATCGGGTGACGGGCTCCCCCCGGGCGCCACCCGACCCGATATATTCCGCAAAAATTGCTTTTTATCGGGTGACGGGCTCCTCCCGGGACCTACACGACCCGATATATTCCGCAAAAATTGCTTTCTTATCGGGTGGCGAGCTCCTCACGGGACCTACACGACCCGATATATTCCGCAAAAATTGCTTTTTTATCGGGTGGCGGGCTCCTCTCGGGGCGCCTCTCCCCAGGCAACCCTCCCCAGGCAGCCCTCCACCGGTAGCCATCAGAGAGATGTTTTGGTACAATCCATAAAGAGAAAAGCGACAGATCGGAGGCACGGAAGATAACCCCAAAATAAGAGGCAAGACACGGAGGAGATATGAGGACAGAAAAACCCGAACTGCTGGCGCCCGCGGCGAATCTTGAGGTTTTGAAGACAGCGGTCCGATACGGAGCGGATGCGGTATATATCGGCGGAAACGAGTTCGGCCTTAGGGCAAAGGCAGACAACTTTGATCATGACGAAATGAAGGAAGGCATTGAGCACGCTCACGCCCACGGGGTAAAGGTTCACGTTACGGTGAACATCCTTGCACACAACTCCGATCTGAAGGGTGTTGCGGAATACCTGAAGGAATTGTCAGATCTTCGTCCCGACGCGCTCATCATAGCGGATCCGGGGATTTTTACAATGGCGAAGGAATTATGCCCGGGATCCGACATACACATTTCAACCCAGGCTAATAACACGAACTACGAGACCTACCGGTTCTGGCACAGGCTGGGCGCCAAAAGAGTTGTGGCGGCGAGGGAGCTGACCCTTGAGGAGCTGTCCGGGATAAAGGAGAAACTCCCCGAAGGACCGGAGATTGAGAGCTTCGTTCACGGGGCCATGTGCATCTCCTACTCCGGCAGATGCCTGCTCAGCAATTATTTTACGGGAAGGGACGCAAATCACGGCGAATGCGCCCATCCCTGCCGCTGGAAGTATTCGGTGGTGGAGGAAACCCGTCCCGGAGAATACATCCCCGTCTACGAAAATGAGAGAGGCACCTACCTGTTCAGTTCAAAGGATCTGTGCATGATAGAACACCTGCCTGACCTGATAAAGGCAGGGGTCTCCAGCCTCAAGATAGAAGGCCGCATGAAGACAGCCCTCTACGTCGCCACCGTGACAAGAGCCTACCGCATGGCTATTGACGACCTTTTCGATTCTCCTTCGGTTTATGAGGAAAGGCTTGGCCGCTACAGGGATGAGGTGAGCAAATGCACCCACAGGCCTTTTACGACAGGCTTCTATTACGGAAAGCCCTCCGAAGAAGGCGTGACTTATGACGACGCTTATGTAAATGAGTACCGGTACCTGGGGACGATCAGGGATGTCGGATCTGACGGATTCTCACTGTTTGAACAGAAAAACAAGTTCAGAGTCGGCGATACCATAGAGGTGATGAAGCCCGACGGCAGGGACCTGTCCCTTGAGGTGCTGGAAATGAAAGCCGGGGACGGGACGCCCATGGACTCCTGCCCCCACGCTTCCCAGCCCGTTTACGTCAGACTGTCAGAAGTCCCTGAAGCCGGCGACATCATGAGAATGCCGGCCCCCAGATCATTCTAAAAAAACCGGGGACGCATTTTCAGGCGTCCCCGGATCACATAGCGGATCACTCACTTCCCCGCAGTCCCTGTCACTTCTTTTCGTAGAGTTCGATAGCGGCTGCGTAAAGAGCTGCTGCCCTTACCAGATCGTCCTTCCAGGTGATCTCATTGGGAGCATGAGCCTGGGACTCGGCGCCGGGTCCGAAGCCTACGCAGGGGATACCGAAGCGGCCCTGTATGGACACGCCGTTTGTGGAAAAGGTCCACTTGTCCGTGAGGGGACGGTCCCTCAATGCCTCCTGTCCCGGAGGGCACATCCTCTTTTCCCCGAAGAGCTTCTTATGTGCCTCAACAAGAGCCTTAACATGAGGCTCAGATTCTCCGCTGACCCAGGTAGGGAAATAACACTCCGTCTCATAGACCTCTTTTTTCCAGGAGGGCCTGTCATAGCTGTACATGGACACCTTCACATCCTCTCCGTATTTCTTTACGGCGGGCAGCTCCTCTATCTCCTTTATGCAGCTTTCCCAGGTCTCCCCCGCCGTCATCCTCCTGTCTATGGAGATGGCGCAGGAATCGGCCACGGCGCACCTTGAAGGCGAAGTGTAGAATATCTGCGATACGGCGCAGGTCCCTCTCCCGAGAAAACGGGCGTCCTCGTAGTGTTCGGGATTGTATTTGGGGTCCAGCATCTTTACCAGTCCACGGATCTGGGTGCTGTCTTCACAGCCGTTATTGTTCAGGGCTCTCACGTCATTTATGATATCAGCCATCTTGTAGATGGCGTTTTCTCCCCTT
Source organism: Lachnospiraceae bacterium (assembly GCA_016288705.1). Classification (GTDB taxonomy): domain Bacteria; phylum Bacillota; class Clostridia; order Lachnospirales; family Lachnospiraceae; genus JAEELB01. The sequence continues at coordinate 2,539 of JAEELB010000203.1, forward strand.
TCCGGAGCGGAGCCGTGGCAGGATATCCCCCTTACGTCCACCCTTATTTCCATGCGGCCTCTCTGGCCCCTGTAAATGCCGCCGTCCGTGGGTTCGGTTGAGATCACGAATTCAGGTCTGATACCGTCTTTATTTACAATGTACTGCCAGCAAAGGCCGTCGCAATCCTCCTCCATGACCGAGCCCACCACCATGAGCCTGTAGCCCTCGGGTATCATGTTGAGATCCTTCATTATCCTGGCCCCGTAAAGAGCGGAAGCCATGCCGCCCTCCTGGTCGGAGGCGCCCCTGCCGTAGATCACCTGATCGTTTTCAAACCCTTCATAGGGGTCGTTTGTCCAGTTGTCCCTGTTCCCGATGCCCACGGTGTCCACATGTGAGTCCAGGGCAATTATCTTATCCCCTTTTCCGAGCCAGCCGATGACGTTACCAAGGCCGTCCGTACCCACGTCCTCAAAGCCGTTCTTCTTCATCTCCTCCATGATGCAGGAGACCACGCCTTCCTCCTCCGCGCTCTCGCTGGGGATGCTTATCATCTTACGGAGAAATGAGATCATATCCTCCCTGTATCCCTCGGCGGCCGCCAGTATCTTTTCTCTGTCAGTGTTCATCGCAAAACCTCCCTGATAATAATATGTGGGATCGCCTGTATCATCCGGCGATCTAACGCACTATGAGTTCGCAGCAGGCATTATTGTACCCGGGATAGGGATCCCTGTGACTCACCGTGACCCTGTAACTGCCGGGTACCGCTTTTGACGTGATCCTGATCCTGCCGTCAGCACCGGCATCTATCCCCTCAGGCTCACCCTCTATCTTCCATTCGAAAGCAGAAGTCTTTTCCTTCGGAGAAGCCACCTTTACCGCCGTGGTCACGGATTTCCCCTCCTTCGGCTTTTTAACCGTAACGGAGGTTTTTGCGAGGACCATGGTATTCCCCACGTGACCTCCGCTGAGCACCCTGATCTGTTTTGAGATCTTACCCGATTTTACCGTCACAACCGCTTCAGCCAGTTCTCCGGAAGAGAATGTCACAAAGCCTGACCCGGAACATCTGATCCCCTTTCCCTGTATCATCTTCACGCTGAATACAAGGTCTTTGGGGTCCGTATTGTCATCATTCAGAAAGACGTTCAACATGTATCCGTCTCCGGTCTCCAGAAGAGGCGGATCATTGTCGATGATCAGTCTGTCCACGGGTCTTTTTACCAGGACTTTAGTCACCGCCACGCTCTCCTCCCCTTTTTCGTTTTTTAGGGAAAAGATAATAAAAGCCGCATTTCTCTCGGGCTCCTCCGAAGGTATCACTTCAAATGAGACCTTTGAAGCCATGGCGTGGTCGGCGTTGTTGAACACCGGAGATCCCAGTTCCATGGCCCCCCGGCTTTCATTTCCGTTTTCATCCGTTATCCTGCAGGAGAGACTGTCCGCATAGGGCCTGAGCGCCTTCGGTATGCTGACCGTGACCGTTTTGGCTTTTTCCGCATGGGCTATGGCGGTCACTGTCTTCGGGGCCGTGATCTTCGCTGTCCTGCCGTCGACCGAAACAGCTCTGTTCACCGCCGGCGCGCTGCCATCCACACGGATCTCATATCTGACGTTTCCGGTTTCTGTTTCCGCCGTGACGGTTGCGTTTCCGGCCTTCTTCGCAGTCACCACGCCGTTCTTCAACGTGACGCACCCCTTGGGGTCCGACTTCTCGATGCTCCACCTGACGGCGTAAATATACTGCCCGCCCTTCCCAAGGGA
>JAEELB010000204.1 GCA_016288705.1 Lachnospiraceae bacterium
ATAATTGGAGCCGTAAGGGATCTGAACTATTGTCGATGCCGGAGTACCCCCATTACCATCATATGTAATGTTGTAACTGCCAGATGCCCAATGAGCATATACAGTTGTATCATCAAGAATGCTTACTTTATCCGTACTATTAACCTTTACTCCGCCGGTTTTCCCCGTATACCATCCCGCAAATGCGTATCCATCACGCATTGCTTCAGGTAATTCTCCATATGTACTGTCATATGTTACCGAAATCTCATTCGTGTCGCAGGTTCCGCCGTTTGGATCAAAATAAACCTTGTAACTGTTAGGTTTCCAATGAGCATAAATAGAATGATCTTTGGTGGTGAGCATTTTGCTCTGAGCAGTAATCTGGTTGCCATTATCCTTATCATTAAACCACCCAACCAGCGTATATCCTTCTCTGGTCACCGTTGGCATTCCGGAATAATTGGAGCCGTAAGAGATCTGGACTTTTGTCGATGCCGGAGTTCCCCCATTACCATCATATGTAATGTTGTAACGGTTCGGAGTCCAATGCGAATATAGGGTTGTATTATCAAGGATTTTTACGATATCAGTACTTACAACCTTGTCACCGTCTGTTTTACCCGTGAACCATCCTAAAAACGAATATCCCGTCATTGTGGCTTCAGGCAGATCGCCATAGGCTTCATCATAGTGAACCGTGATTTTGTCCGTCCCACATGACCCTCCGTTTGGATCAAAGGAAACGGTAAATGCTTTTGCTGACCAATGGGCATATACAATCGTATCATCAAGAATGCTTACTTTATCCGTGCCATTAACCTTTACTCCATTGGTTTTTCCCGTATACCATCCCGCAAATGTGTATCCTTCACGTATTGCTTCTGGTAATTCTCCGTATGTGCTGTCATATATTACTGTGATTTCACTTGTATCACAGGTTCCACCATTAGCATCAAACAACACCTTGTACGATTTAGGCGACCAATGAGCGTACACGGTAATACTATCTAGGATTTTTACGATATCATCACTTTCAATCTTGTCACCGTCTGTTTTACCTGTAAACCATCCCAAGAACGAATAACCTGCCAATGTAGCTTCAGGCAGATCACCATAGGCTTCATCATAGAATACTGTAATCTTGTCTGTTTCACATGCCCCTCCGTTTGGATCAAACGAAACGGTATATTCTTTCGAAGCCCAATGAGCATATACGGTTCTGTTATCAAGGATGCTTACTTTATCCGTAGCATTAACCTTTACACCACCAGTTTTTCCCGTATACCAACCCGCAAAAGAATATCCGTCACGGACTGCTTCAGGTAATTCTCCGTATGTGCCGTCATATTTTACCGTGATTTCACTTGTATCACAGTTTCCGCCATTAGCATCAAACAACACCTTAAATGACTTAGGAGACCAATGGGCATATAAGGTTTGATTTCCTATCAGATCAACTATAGTATCACTCTTAATTTCTGACCCTTCTGAAACCTCTGTAAACCATCCAATAAAATCATATCCCGTTCTGCTTGCTTCTGGCAACTGTCCATATTTATTGCCATTTTTAACAGATATGGTCGATGTATCTGTAGATCCTTCTCCTGCATCGAAACTAACAGTAAATTCGTCGGTCCAATGAGCATACAAAGTGTGATCCGAGGCTGTCGATACTATATCTGTCGCCTTAACCTCTTCCCCGCCTTCTGCTTCCGTATACCATCCAACAAACCCAAACCCGGTCTTTTGGGGAACCGGAAGGCTCCCGTAAGCACTATCATACACAACTATTTTGCAGTTTTCCTTGCTTCCCCCAAGAGAATTAAATGAAAGCGTATACTTTTGGGCGCTCCAATGAGCAAACAGAGTCTGATCAGAGGCAGTGGTGTAAATGCTGGTGCTATAAATTCGATTACCGCCTACAGATTCTGTATACCACCCGGTAAATGAATATCCTTTTCTTGTTGGCGTAGGCATATCACCATATTGACCATCAAAGGTGACTTCTTTGCTTTCCAGATCAACCTCTCCACCATTGGGATTAAACGATAGTTCATATTTCTTGGCGGTCCAGCGAGCATAAATGGAATGATCTTGAGGTGTAGTAACGTACGAATCTTTTGTTATTTCCTCTCCGTCTGTTTTTCCACTATACCAGGCAGAAAAATCATAACCAGTTCTACCAGGAGTCGGAAGATCCCCATATGGTTCGTCAAAGACTACCTGCTTATTTGTAGGCGATACAGTTCCTCCATTAGCATCATATGTAACAATATAGCTGTTGGGGGTCCAATGAGCATATAGTTCCTGGCTGTCAGTCTCAACGACAATAGTGGCTGTCGTTATCCTTGTTCCTCCCTCAGCAGCAGTATACCAACCTGCAAAAGAATATCCATCGCGTGTTGCCCCCGGCAAGGACCCGTATGGCATGGCATAATCATATTCCTTCTCTTCTATATCAGGAATACCCATATTGCCATTGAAGGAAACGGTGGTTTTTGTATTAAGGCCCTCGGCTTTCAAGCCTTCATATTTCGTCCCGTCAAAAGCCCTCTCGCCTATCGTAGTTACAGAAGCAGGGATGGTAATGCTGTCTAATCCAGTGCAATTATAGAATGAATATGCCCCGATTTTTTCAGTACCATCTTCTATTGAAGCAGTAATCTTATTATTTCTGCTTTTATACCAAGGCGTATACGAATATGTCGTAGAATTATAATCAACGCCCTGGCCCGTTCCTTTTGAAAACTCAACTTTGGTAACCCCACTTACGCTCGCAAAGGAGTTTCCTTGAATAGAGGCCGAGATAGGCATGTTAATAGTCTTTATTCCACTACATCCTTTGAATGTATAATTTCCTATGCTTTCAGTCCCGTCATTTATAGTGATTTGCGATAAAGAACTTTTACTATTGTACCAAGGCGTTTTTGCTACGCTTGTATCGTCATAGTTATAACCCGTGCCATTCCCCGGGGTGAACACAACGTTTTGAACACTTTTCAATTCACTCATTGATGTTTGAGCAGAAATTGGAACAGTCAATGCTTTCACATTGGTACAATCTGAAAAAGCAGATTCTTCAATCACGTCTATTCCGTCATCTATTATGATTTCCAGGAGAGTGCTACAGCTAAAATGCCACGGTCTTGACTTATAATATCCAGTACTATAAGTTGAATAATTGCTTATTTGAAGTCTTTCCCTATATGGGTAAGTTTTCATTACCCCTGTACCAACGGTAATATGAAGTTTTTTTATTTTTGAACACGATTCAAATGGATAGTACTCAGCAGAAATGTACATTCCCCCACCGCTACTGGATGTATCAATATTCATTTTCGGATCAACCGAACAAGGTACGGTTAGCTCCTCTAAAGACAGGCATCTGGAAAACGCCCTATCATTTATAGTTTCTACAACAGGCAAATATGCCTTTTTCATATTGACACAATTCTTGAAGGCTTGCCTATATATGTATTTGACCTGCGGAAAGGATATTTCCTCAAGAGAACCACAATCATAAAATGCATAATCACCTATAGTCTCTATTTTTTCTCCTGCTACGAATTTAAGGCTGTTACACCCATAAAATGAGTAATTACTAATTCTTGTTAAGGATGAAAAATCAATTCCCTCCACAAGATTATCACATCTATAAAATGCATATAATCCAACACTAACCATGGAATCATTGAAGGAAGCATCAACCAGGGATTGGCATTCATAAAATGCATAATCACCAACAGAAATTTCATTTCCATTGTATGTTATACTCTCAAGGGATGTACAATCATAGAAACCATATGAACCAATTGATGATATATCATCGTCAATAACCAGTTTTTTTAGTTTCGATCTACTGAAATGCCAAGGCCTTGCTGCAAAATAAGTTGCATCCATCTGATAGAGCGCCGTTGATTCGTTGTTATTGTAGTTCTTAGCTAATCCCGTTTGACCGTGTGTTAAATGAAGTTCCTCTATCCCTGTACATCCCGAAAAAGAATACTTGTGAGTGTTTGTTTTTTCGCCGGTTTCTTTGTTATACAAATGATAAACTCTTACATCGCATGGTATGGTAAGCTTTTTGATCCCAGTACAATCTTTAAATGCCCTATCGCCTATGGTTGTAACACTGTCACTTATCTGAAGATTCTCAACCTGGTCGTAGTATTGAAACGCATTTCCAATCCCTGTAATTCCGTCTCCGACAACAATAGTTTTTATCTCATCCTTATAATCATCAATAAAGCTGTATTTGTTGATAGGACCATTTCCGCTTACAGTTAAGACAAGGCCACTGCCCTCCTCATTGAGATCAAGCGTAAAGGGATAATCATCATTCTCTTCCCAATAGCCATATATTGGAAATTGGCTGTTTCCAAGGCTTTGATGGATAGTGCCATCATTATTTACAGTGTAATCAGGCTTTTCTTCTTCAGATGATAGAGGCTGTGTATTACTATCAGAGACCCCCGTTTTTACCTTAATCTCCTCAAAACCATTATTATCAACAGCCAGTGCAGTTGTAGACATACTCAATAATACTGCCGATAATACTAATGCTGCGATTCTTCGTAGCCCATTATACTTCATAATGGATTTCCTCCGTTTATCTCCATACTGGAAAACTTCTCCCATAGCACAAATTGTATGTACCCCACATCATCCTTTTTTAAGCTCTTGATATTCATTTATCAATCCTTTATAAAAAGCCTTTATGATACATCCAGTTTAATAAATGCATGTCATGCAATATTCTATTCATCCGTAAAACTCTTTAAAGTAAAAACAAAATTCCCCAATCATATCATAAGATTCTTTTTTTCCTTTAAGTTTATCATCTCAAGGATTTCCATATTCCGATCAAGCATATTCCAGATCCCGTCCTCTGAAAGCACGCCACGCTTCAGGTCCTCCGGAAGAACTCCCGCTTCATCCAAAGCCAGATCATCCTTCCACTGCTGACTCGTATAATATGCTTCGAGCTTCCGTATTTCAGGCTGAAATTCCCGATACTCCGCAATTTTCCGCTCCAGTTCATCCATTTTGCGGATCGCCGTATCTAATATGTCCTCCATCTGATATATGCGGGACACATTATCTGTCTTTTCTTTTCGTGTCCGCATAGCCCGGCTGTCCGTTGTTTCCTTCTGGGGACTCCGCCCGTCAGGCTTCATTTCTCTGCTCATAGTTCAAACTCCCGGCATAGCATTTGATAACGTTATACATACCAGCAAAGCTGTCCGCCCGTATTTTGGACTTATACTACCTAACGACTTCAATGTCAGATATCAGATCAAAAGCCGAAGTGATCCTTTTACCGCCAATCCTTGCTTTCTCAAGAAAGCCATCCGCTCCCCGGTAGTATTTACCATCAAACATGTACACCACGCCATCCTCATCCGTCGAAACATCGATCTGACAGGGTGATCCATTAAAATCAAACATCACAGCAGCCTGCCCTGGCTCAAGTGTCATCAGATCGTAAAGGTCAATGTAATCATAATCATTTCCCACCATTGCCGCCGTAGTTTCAAGAATGCCTCTCATGGTTCTCAGATTACCCCAAAAAGGACGGCGGCTCTGTCTTATCGTAAGGATCCTTCTTGCATCAAAGAGACAATCCAGATCAAATACTTCATCTTCCTCCTGTTCACAGTTCAGATCCACAAGGCGCAGTGAAATCTCGGGAAACAGAGTACTTAATACAAATCTCTCATCATGTCGCTCAGACTCCACCTGTTCAAACAGATCTTCAAGTATGCTCCGGCAGTGGCCCAAACTGAGTTTTACATACTGTCCGTAATGATACATATCAGCGATCATATATTGCCCGCGCCTGGTCCCGCATTCCGAGAAACACTTGTATGCTTTCCCGTAATCCTGCTCACGGTCGAGACCGTAATACCACAAAAAACCCATCTGCTCTTTACTGTATTCGCTTCCGTGCTTTTCTCCGAGCTCAAGGTATTTCCCCTCCAGATGGAAATTCCTGATATCCCGATAATACATAGCGAGATTATAACTGAAGGCTATGATATCGTCCTCAAAGAACGCTGTATCTATCAGGTATTTCATGGCTTCCACAAACCGAAACTGTTCATCCTCCGTCGGGTCATCGAGTCTGTAGAAGTTCTTCATTTCCTCATACGGATCATAAGAATCAATCTGGCTCATACATTTACCGTTATTATTCTCCTGCCCTCACGGTTCAAAGATGAACTCTATCCTGTCGACCTCTTTGTCCCTGAGCCTGATCTTCAGAACGTCCACAGCGTCCTTTTTGTTCAATCCTTTTGCGGTGATACTGTAAAATCCATCGTCTGTGCCTACTATGGAGTCATTGTGATATAGCAGCAATTTATATTTTGCAAATGAACCCATCTCATCGGAAACCTGCCGTAAAGAAACATATGCATATCCGCCTGAGATATTATAATCCGTCATCTCCACCGCATCCCTTTGCCCTGCTGTGGAAGAAGGCTTGAAGGAGTTATAATTATTGACAAATGTGGCTCCGGTAACATCCACATCAAAAGCATAGCGCAGAAAATTGTCTTCCCCCTCAGTCAGTTCGGCAGCAGCGCTGCTCTTGCCTATAGGCTTTCCGTCAGGCGAATACGCTATCATTCCCGAATCTATACGCACACTCTGTTTGGAATGTACCTTATGTACGAAAAAAGTGTAATTGGAATTACGGTATGACCCTTCTTCCGTCACCGTAAAATACGGGTTATCCCGGTATGCTCCCTCATCCCCGTTATCGGAATAGTCCTCATAAGGCGGCGTATCCGCGTGGAATGTGTATTCGCTTTCAGACGACTCGCCGGATGTTTCCCGGATCTCAGGGGTTTTATCTGTCTTATCGGTATTTTCCGTGACCCCGGAAAGCGTCCGGGAAACATTTTTATCATCGTCCCTCTGAACCTCATCAGTTCTCTTACCTTTTGCCAGCAGGAGCACGATCGTGCACAGCAAAAGGCCCGACAGGATCCACAGGGCTATATTTGTTCTGTTCCCGGGAGGCCGGGACGGTTCATCCGGGAACCATGTGTGTCCGCAGTCCCTGCAAACGCCCACCGTTTTGTATACAATCTGTTTTGAGCTGACATCCCGGACTTCGCCCTGGATCTCCCTGCTGAAGCTGATATTGGCACTTCCGCATTTGGGACAGCCCTGCTTATTGAGTTCATCCCTTTCCCTGCGGTCATTTGATGTTATCTGGGTCCCACAGAACTGGCAGAACCTGCCGGATCCTATTTCGGCGCCACAATTTTTGCACTTCATAACAGTCATCTCCTTCCTCACCCGTATATTCTATCAGATACGGTGGCATTACGCCATATAGATGAGCCTGCGACTGCTGATAAAACTTCGCTTGATGATCAAAGTGTACCCCGCATTGTGTCCGATAAAAATGCCCCCAAAATATCATTTTGGGGGCAAAATGGAGTATTCGCGTAAGCTTCTCAGTGCAGCGGGTCATTCCCGGACAGATCCGCCTTTTTCCCGGTGATCTTAAAGGTAAGGGTACGCAGGCCGCCGTAATTTCCAATGCCACGGACGGTCACCTTTGCGGTGCCGGCATTCAGGTTGTTGCTGTAGGACGCCACTTCAAAGTCCGTGCCGGGGACCAGATACTTCTTATCACTGCCCTTCCCCTCAAATAAGAGCCTGGTCAGGTCCTCATTTGTAAGGATGATCTTCTCCCCGGTGTAAGCTTTGGGAGCGATCTTTTCAGCGCCGGCCTTACCGAGCTGCCGGTCTTTGGCAATGATGCGGTAGGATGTGTTCACGGTGCCCTTGTAGTTCCCCTTTCCGACCACATCCACCGTCACGGTATTGCTGTCGTCAGGCTCTCTGTAATTCGTGAGTTCGTAGTCCGTCCCGTTTTTCAGTATCTTCCCGTCAAGGTCTGTCACGGTGACTTTGGGATCCTCATAGCCTTTCGCGGGTCCGACCTTATCATCGATCAGGATGTTCGCTGAAAGAGCGGTGATGGTCTGACTGGTTATCTCAAAGTTCACGATCTTTTTGCCTTTGAAGTTCCCCTTTCCGCTCACTGCAATCTCAGCCGTCTTTCCGTTTGTGACCGCCTTGTTCTTTCCGTATTTCACGGTGTAATCCGTGCCTGAAGTCAGCCTGTGGCCGTTGTATGATACGGTCACCTGAGGTATCGCGCCGCCCTTCGCGTAGGGGACGGCACTGTCTTTGATCCCCACTGAAAGCTTCTCATCATTTGTGATATCTGTGCCCTTCAGGATCTTGAATGCAGCGGTCTTCGTGCCCGAAATACCTGCGGCGTCTGAATTCTTTGCCACAAACACGATGACGGCGCTTCCGGGGTTCACATTGTTCAGTACGCAGTCAACCACATAATCCGTGTCTTCCGCCAAAGGCTTTCCGTTAAGGGTAAGGGTGTAGCTTCCCTTTTCCGGGATAATGGCGTCCCCGTTGTAATAATACTTGGACGGATCAAGGGTTACCCTTGCCTTCGAGAGCAGGTTGGTTTTTTCCGTCACTATGAGGGAAGCCTCGTTATTGACCCCTTCGGCTATGGTGAAGTTCGGATTGCCGTTCTTCGGAGCTGCCGAGACGGTATAGACGCCGGGTTCCTTTATCTCCCTGTTCTCCGTGCAGGCAAACACAAATTCCTTTGCGGAAACCTTCTTCCCGGTCCCTGCCCACAGAACGTCCAGCGTGGGGTTGATGGTCTTTCCTGTCTTTGTCACAGCCGTGTCGCAGAGCAGCACATCCTCGCCTATCACGGCAGGTTCGATAGTGAATTTCACCGTACAGGGTTCAGACCCCTTGTAGTTGCCCTTGAACTTGATGATCACGGAGGCGTCGGGACCTACCTTCTTATTATTCCTGTAGCTCACGGTGTAATCGGTTTTTTCCTTGAGGAGCTTTACCCCGTCATACACGTGGCATGCGGGCTTGATGGCGGCTCCCGTATAGCGGTAGCTCTTCTTAAGCCCTCCGACCCACACTACGGTCTTTACTTCCGTCACATTTCCGTCCGCATCCGTAACGGTCTTTGAAACCTCTTTACCGTCGATCGAGATCACGGTCTCTGTCCCGCCGTCTTCTTTCCTGATCACGTTTTCGGAAACGGTGACTTTCCCTTCCGTCTGCTCCAGGTCTTCTATCAGGGTATTGCTCTCCTCGTCGTCGGTGAGACGCGGAACGGGAACCGAATCGGATACCTTGCCGCATCTCCTGCAGGTCGCGGTCTTCACTCCGTCACACAGATGGGTGGGTTCCTTTGTCACCACGCCCTCGTCGAAATCGTGGTTATCCGGATCTATGGGGGTAACCTTTCCTTCTATAAGCATGATCCCGCAATCCTTGCAGTATGTATCGCCGGAATATCCCTCTTCGGTACAGGTGGCTGTCTTCACATTCCTGATCTCCGTGTGAAGGTGCTTGCAGTCCTCCTGTTCCTCCTCAGGTATAAATACCGCCGTCACTGTCAGATCGCTGTCAGGCACGGTGAACACGCCTCCGCTTACGGGTACGGGCTTCGAATCCGCGTCCGTCACAGTACATGACTGAAGGGCGTAGCCCTCATCCGGGAGAACAGCCGCTTCATCACCATAGTGAACAATTACAGGCGCGGACAGATCTCCGGCTTCACTTTGGTTCACCCACAGTACGCCGTGATCCAGCACCGAGCCTCCCGAAGTCACAGTGTAGTCGTTGAGCTTAAATGTCGCGGACAGACTGACATCATCGGCAGGCATGGTAAATGAACCGTCAATGATCTCGACTCCTTTTCCGTACAGCGTATTGCAGCTTAGGGTATCGAGGCTGAAGCCTTTGTCGGGAGTGACTCCCGGCCTGATCGTTTCGTTGTAACGGGCTGTCTCCGCAGCTGTGACAGTACCGTGCTCCATATCTTCCCTGACTATCCTGTATTCAGCATCCTTCCAGTACGCCTCAATGGAGATGTCCTCTTTAAATGTGATGCTGTCGCCCATCTCGTAGTAATTGTCTCCGTACTTCCATTTGTCAAATTCCCTGCCGGGAGCCGGGGCGATAAAGCACTCCGGAAGCGGCCAGCCCTCACCGGACTCATCCTCATATACACGGACCTGAGCCGTTTTGTCGCTCTCACTGTCCGTCATTGTCACGGTATGTACCGGCGCCTCATCCCAGATGGAATAAAGGACTGTATCTTCGGTTATTTCGTCCTCTTCCCCGCTCTCACCAAATGTGTATTCACTGCCATCCTCCCTCTGCCATTTGCCGTTGAAAAGATAATGTTCGTGCTTAAGAGGATATATCCTGTCCTCCTCGGGACGCGGCGCAGTCTCATTACCGGGCACGAGTTCGGGAGCCGCCATCGCCGCTTCATTGAAACCGTCCAGGAAACGGACCGTCCACGCAACCACCGCCATATTAATGCTGCCCCAGTAATTCACATCACCTTGGGGAGAGCCGCAAGTTCCGGGCGGCTGGGCCTGGGTCGCACCGTTTGTAAACACGGTCACTCCGCGGCTGTAAAGATTATCGTGGCCACTGAAGGCTCTATCTCCGATTATCGCACCCGCATTTCGCGCGATGACACTTCCGCCTATCACCCGGCAGCCGGAGATCGTTGAATTCCATCCATTGCCTGCCACCATGCCGGCGCAGGCATAAATTGAGTCATTGGTACAGAGCACATGACAGTCTTCAAGTATAAGGTCCTTCACCTCACCGGTTAAAGCATGTCCGACAAAACCGACCTCATTAGCGTCGCTTTCAATGACCATATTGCGGATGACATGACCGTCACCGTCGAAGACCGCGCTGAAACCGTAATCCGAATCCGTACCCACAGCGAGACCGGAGAAGTTCTCTCCCTCAAAGTCGATGTCATCTGCAAGCCTGAAGCCCATTCCGCCGCACCCTTGGAGATCAACTACGGCCTGTGCCACAGCCTCCAGGTCCGCCACTGTCTTTATGAGATAATAGTTATGCTCATCCTGTCCCAGATCCTTCAGGGCATTATATGTATAATCAGGAAGTACGGTGACATTCTGGGCGATATCACGAATCACATAACTGCTGCCGCTCTCTGTGAGATTGACATCTTCGCCACTGCCATACTTCTCATATTTGAAGCCGTCCAGCGTCCAGCCCTCCCTGTCCGTGGCGGACAGGGTCAGGGTTACGTCAGATCCTCCTCCGAAGTAACCGTCCACTTCAATTCCGGAAGTTTCGGCGCTCTCTATAGTGACCACCCCGTCATATTCGTTATCGCTTCCTGTCACGGAATAGAGCGCTGTACAATTCGTTGTACTTCCATCATTATAATTCTTTCCGGAAGGTTCCATTTTATCAGTGCCATAGGTTCCTCCTCCCATGCCGAGATAATAGCAATTAAATATGTCTCCGGTGTTTAGTCCGGCGATACCTCCGTTTCTGCTGTTAGAATCACCTGTCACATTTATCAGACAGGTGCAGTTCTCGATCGTGCCGCTGTTTGATGCCGCGATCCCACCCACGTTATGGGGTGCATTCGTGCCGTCTGAACCACCGCCTTTAACTGTTCCTTTGACAGTCAGGTTCTGAACCCGGCCGGCAGCGCCAACGACCCTGAATAATCCCGCAGAGCTGTCTTCCCCGTCTACATTCAGGCCGGAGATGGTTTTCCCGTTCCCGTCGAATATTCCTTCAAATATGTACGGATGGGAAGTGCCGGATATCTCCTGCGGGAACCCGTCAAAGATAGAACCCGTCACATCTATGTCTGCGGTGAGTTTGATGGTCTTTCCCTGCATGCTATTTCCAACGGCCATATAATTGCTCAGCAGTATCAGTTGTGATGCGGAGTTGACACTGATGGTATTGCCTGTTGCATCCGAGGGATCTGTCAGCGCTTTCAGCATGTCATCATTCGGCGCAAACGAAGCTGTTACACATATCTCAGCCTCATCCGGCATTTCCGGCACTGTGAAGGTCGCTTCATTCTCTTTTACCATACAGCAGGGGATTTCAATTCTGGCCCCGCCTTCCATGTAATAAGCGGTAAACCATGCCGTCACGCTTCCCGTTTCAGGGGTAGCAGTGATGGTGACCGTCTCCCCCGCCACTTCAGTAACAAAACCCGAACTGCCGGTTGATTTGTCATGCCGGGAATTCTCCCATTGGATGCTCCCGGATCCCCCGGCTTCTACATACGCCCCTTCATATACTTTATGCAGCTTCAGAAACCTCGGCTTAAGCGTAAGGGTCACGGTATTTTCATAATCAAGAGGTTTATCAAAGTCAAACTGTTCTCCGCCAAGATTCCATCCCACTTGGAGGTATCCGTCCTTATCAAGGGGCGTTGTCGGATCTGTAGCCTTTTCACCATTTTTAACGATCTCTTCTTGAGCGACCTCTGTCCCCTCCTCATCCACAAATTTAACAGTATGAGGAGCGTAGATCGTAGCGGTTGTGGCAGTCTGTTTCCCGCTGTCAGGAAGAACATAATTGGCCTTATCCTTCCCGGTGAGAATCAGTGTGTCGATAATGATATTTACGGTCTTATAACCGGGCTCGGCATCTGTAAATGCCCCTTTCGCGGAAGCCTCCAGGTTATCACCACTTACCTTCCCTTCTATCATCACGCCGGAAAAGTCCAGCTCAACGTCAGTATTTTCGTCATAGTGCTTGTTTTTTGCTTTTATCCCGGTCACTGAGACAGGTTTCCGGTCGATCGTGAATCCCACCGGTGAAACGTTTGTAAATATGTAGTTTCCGCTGTCCGTCCCCGAAATGGTCGCGCCGGCAGTTCCGGCTTTCACATTGTCGGAAGCAATGACTTCATATTCCTCAGGGTCGATCACAGTGTCACCCGCTTTCACCGTGACATCGGGGATTATGGTGCTTCCGGTGTATACATAGCTTTGATCGATACTCAGGGCAGGATCGTCAATGATTTTAGGCTCCACGGTGAGGAGATACGAGGCCCGGCCCTCGGCATACTCAGATGTTCCCTCCGCCACTGCGGTAATGAAAACCTGGCCTGCCTTTAAAATGGTCACCTGCCCATCCTGTCCCACCTGAGCCACAGTGTTGTCGCTGCTCTGCCAGGAAACCGTGGTTTTGGCCCCGGAAAGAGCATTTGTGAAGGGTCCGTCACCGTAGGTTTTTACCACGGTGCCTGATGGATTTTCTTCTGTGACGCTCTCAAATGAAAGGTCCTGAAGCGCCATCCACTGCGCGGACAGGTTCAGATCCTTCAATATCATTATTTCCTGACCCGGCCGGTATTCAGTCCCGTCACTATCCTGCCAGCACATGAATACCTTTCCGGCAGGGGCATCGAACCCGCATGCGGGGATAGTATAACTGTCACCGTATTCCCCGGCGACGGCTGACATTTTCCCGCTCCCGCCGTTTGCGTTGAAGTACACCGCATTGCAGGGAACAAGAGTCCTTCCCTTGAGGTTTTTCCCGTCGGCCAGCGTTTCAGTATCTTTTAACTTAAAGGCTTCTTCAAAGACCACCTCGCCAAATGACGTATCACCGACCTCTATCTCTCCGTCCCCATGGGAAAAGACGATCTTCGCCTTTCCCCAGCGTCCGAAGCCTATGCCGCAGCAGCCCATCATGGCAGAGCCGTTCACTGAACCGCCGCTTATCCGGATCACAATGTTTTCGCAGCTCGAGGCGCCGCCTATGCCTCCGCCCAG
>JAEELB010000205.1 GCA_016288705.1 Lachnospiraceae bacterium
ATCCGAACCTGCCGTGGTCTCATTTTCGGAAGAGACGTATGTCCACGAGCCCGGTTCGGATCATGTCTCCATTACCGTGAAAAGGGAAGGGCTCATTAACAAGGTTTCCTCCGTTCAGGTGAGGACCACCGGAAACGGTTCCGCCCTTGCGGGAAGGGATTATTCCGAGGTGGAGAAGACCCTGTTCTTCCCCTTCGGTATCCCGAGTCTGGATATCGATATCCCGGTTCGAACGAAATATTTTAACGGAGAGAAGGATTTTGAACTGGAACTGGTGCCCGAAGGGGGCTGCAAAGCCGGCCTTGCGAAGGCGAGAGTCTCCCTGACCGGAACTTACGGGGAAGAAGCTCTGGACGATACAGACTCTGAGGACACAGATTCGGAGGAAGATGCTGCAGATATTGGGGAGAGCGATGAAAGCCTGACTCCGGAGGGGCTGACTCCTGAAATCCCGGCTGTGGGTGCCACCAACACTCAGGCGTACACCCTTGCCTCCCTTGAAGTTTTGGATCCCATTGATATGTCAAAGCCCGATCTTATCTTAACGGATTCTCTGGGCATAGCAACCGGGGGGAAGCCCCGAAACGAATGGCAGGCGAGTGATAAACGCTGGAGACTGTGCTGGGAAGGGGGAGACAGTTATCATCACTACCACTGGAACACAGGGGTAGCCTATAAGCTTTCCGAATATCCCGATCCCTACTGGATAGACGGGGCCATGGTCAGGTGGGGGAGACAGGGCAAAGACGCGGAGGTCTCGGTGGACATCACGGGAGATAAGGGCCAGATCCAATATTGCTATGGTGCTATCTATGGCTCTGGGAGCAGTGAACGCCATCTCTACCAGTCCAGGAATAATTTCAGTGAAAAGCCCGCTTCCAATGATTTCAAAAGGATGTATCCTTCCATAAAGGAAGCCAATTTCACCTCCAGAGTGGCGCCCGGATACATTCATTTTCTAAATCATGGACAATGTACAGACTGCAACTGGCTCTATCTTTACGAGGTAAAGCCGATCCTCCGTCCCTTCCTGTTTGAATATAAGGCGAATGATACCCTGAAGTTTCTGGATGAGGACGGCAATTATGTTTCCGATGGCGGCGTGGCGGCGGATGCCAGGATCATCGGATCCACCAACAACCAGCTGGTCACCTTTGTGAACAAGGGCGGGGTCACGGTGAAACAGGATGTGAA
The DNA here is from genome assembly GCA_016288705.1 of Lachnospiraceae bacterium. GTDB lineage: Bacteria > Bacillota > Clostridia > Lachnospirales > Lachnospiraceae > JAEELB01. The sequence goes on from JAEELB010000205.1 coordinate 1,195, forward strand.
GGAGAATACGCTTCGCTATGTACGATTTACCGGCTTCAAGCTTTCAGCGGACGGAGAGTCCTGGTATGAAGTGGGGACCCGTTCCACCAATGAGGAGAGCGCCACATTCAATTTCACCGAGGAAAACATCACTAAGCTGGTGGGAAAGATGGGTGAGGAGAAATTCCACAAATCCCTTCTGGTGAATAATTTTGTCACGGAAAAGTATACCAAACAATGCCAGCCCATGTATTCCAGGCTTTTTGTCAGGCCTGAATTTGAAAAGATACCCGTTAAGACCACTCTCTATAATCCCTATGATTTTCCTGTGACATTGGAGATCAGTGGCTTTGAATATTATCTGGAGCCCCTTGAGACCAGGGAGGTGGAGGACTTCTTCCTGGGAGACAAGCTGGCCGTCTATGCCAGGCTGGATAAGGCTCAGGAGAAGGATTACAAGGCGGTGGGCATCACCCTGCGCAGAAAGACCAGCCTGGCCAAGGACTGGGACGGCACGGAGACGCCTGATTTTTCGAACAATAAACCCGTCTACATATCAGGAACGGAAAGCCATCGTATCAACTATGAAGAGATCCGGCTGGAGCCTAGGATCCAGGAGAATAACAACGCTGTCATGATACGCATAAAGGATGAAGACCTTTCGTATTTTAACAGGGAAACGGGGATCCTCAAGGGCCAGGGTGTCAAAAAGGAGGAGGATCCCGGCTATACCTGGTTCACTTATCTGGATTCGGATCATACCGTGACCGACAAGGTGTATCCCATCCCTGCGGAACCTCTGGATGAGAACACCATCTGCAGATGGTATGACAGATCCGTGTCCCGTTATTATGAAGGGAACACCCTTTATTTCACTGCCACGGGCTCGAAGGAGAAGAACGTCCTCACGCTGGAACCGGTGAGGAAAATCTATGACACAAAGCTGACCGGTATCCTGAGGTATATGAAATATTCCCTCCTCACCAAAAAATCGGGACTCTCCTCGGCCGTCCCGGCCAGCGGCGCCATGGTATCCGCGGGAAGCGGCTCTGCCACGGCGGATGAGAACGGAAGGTTTGAAACTGCCGAGTTCCCGGTCCATGGTCCCGACAGGGAAGGAGAGCAGATCTACGTCCGGTACATGGTTTCTGTAAACGGAAAGTCAAATGTGCAGGAGGCCCTTCTCAGGAAGGGGGCAACGGAGCTGGACGTGAGCCAGTCCTTTGGAAACGGGGTAAGCCCTGTAGGATCCGACATCTTTAACAACTATACCCTGGAAGCGGAGTACGCAGGAGAACACGGATATTCCAAGGAGGACAACGTGCTGCCTATCGCCTATTCCGAGGAAGTTGTGATGAAGCTCAGGATCAAGCCCGCGGAATATCTCTATTCGGACGTCACTCCCCAGGGGGATGTGATCGAGGAATATAAGCTGGAGACTCCCAGGAAGGCCCAGTTCCTTTTGTATGACAAGAACGGGAAGCTGAAGGGAAAATACGCCACCGTGGAAGGCACCAAGGGGGACGATGGATATGTTGCCTTTACTTCCAATATTTGTTTTGCAGTAGAGGGTGGGGCGGAGCCATTTACAGCCATGCCGGACGACATGGTTTATTTACGCCTCATGACAGACCGCATGACTATGAAGGATACGGACTCTGAGGACTACGAATACACTTATTCGGACATCTATACCGGCTATTCCCTGGCGCCGGCCGCCACTTTCCTGGCTCCCATCCCCCAGGGGATCACGAGCCCGGTGAACTTCAAGTACAAGAAGCTTCCATTCCTTTCGGACGTTGGAACGAACCTCGCCCTTCCCTTTGCCCAGGTGGGTTATGTCAGGACCGGAAATGGGGGCTGGCGGATGTATATCGGTGTGTCTGTGTCCCAGGTCGTGGACCTCATCAAAGAGACACATATGTCTAAATTCTGCGATGATGACGGGAGGTACTGGAAGGATCTCTGGGCCCTCGGGCATCCCTTCGCCTCCATGTGGAACGGCTTAAAGGAATCCTATGCCACCTGCTTCACGAACCGGAAAGACTTCAAGGAAAAGATCGATGAGGGCTTTGTGGGGCATCCCACCTGGAAGATCGATATCATGGTAGGAGCTTATTTTGACTTTGAATTTCCGGAAGTGACGATGTCGACGGGGGACAAACTGGATGTGCCGGATTACGTCTGGGTAGGCTGGGGCGGCTTTGTGTCCGTAAACCTGGGCTTCAAGATGACCTGGTATTTCGTCATCCCCGTGGTCTTCATTCCCGCCTATATCGGGATTGAGATAGAAGGGACGGTCTTCGGTTTCCTGGGAGGCGAAGCCAGCAAGGAAGACACGGTCACTTATGAGGATACTTACAACTATTCCATTGATTTCGCGGATCATATCGATCATTTCACGGGGGCCGTCAACGGTCTTACATCGGTGCAGCTCCAATGCGGCGTCGGGCTGTGCGGCGTGATCGGCATCCGTTGTTTCGGAAGGATAGAGACCATCGCCAATTACACTCCATCCAAGATCGTCCGGGACTACGGGGTCTGGTGCAACTTTAAAGTGGGCTTCCTGATCGACATGTTCCTGTTTTCCAAGGGCCTGGATTGGTCGGTGGCTGACTGGAAATGGGGCTCCTTTAAGGATTGGGAGAAGATGGGGGATGGCTATGAAAAGGAAGTCGACCCGGTAAGCACTAATCGTCTGAATGCCGCTTCTGATGCTGGAGAAGGCTTCCGGTTAAGGGAAGGCGCGGGAACAGATTCCGTCTGGGCCGGATCGGTCATAGGGGGCGATGATCTGGATCCGGTGAAAAGCGCTTTCAAGCCTGATCCCGAAAAGGAAACCGTTTTAGTGAGAAATGCTTACGAGCGTCCCGATTCGAAACTGACCACGCTGCAAAACGGAACTGTTGTCCTGGCCTTTATTGATTCGGACAACAGCAAAGGAAAGTACCAGCGAACGACTTTGAAGCTTGCCGCCTGCGTGAATGGAAAGTGGAGCGAGCCCGTTCCCGTGTGCAAGGACGAAACGGCAGATTTCCAGCCCTCCATCGCGGAGATGAAGGACGGCAGCGTCCTGGTGGCCTGGACCTCCACCGGATCTCCGGACATTACAGAGAAAACGAGCTTAGAGGATTACTTAAAGAGCATGGAGATCTACGCCGCCATCGCAAAGGTGGATCCCGACGGAAAGATCAGCTTATCCGATGCGGAAAAGATCACCAATGACCACAATATGCTAAACGGCGTCGAACAGCACTACTATGACTGCAGGCCGACGGTGGTCTGCGATATGGAGAGCGGAGACGCCATGGTCTACTATATCAAGAGCGGAAGAGTGGAAGGCACGGATATGGAGATAGCCAATCCTTATACCAACGATTCCGCCATCTGCTACCTCCCCTACAGCGCGAAAGGGGTGGATGTGACGACCCCGGATGGGAAGAAAACGGAGCATTGGCTGTTTGACTATTTCTATCCCGGGGAACTGGGAAGCAAGGAGGAGGAGCAATGGATGATCGATAACTTCTCCGGACAGCGTTTCCTGGACAGCCCCGCTAATGATGAGGATGAATACTATGCGATCCCGGATTTCACCGCCATCGGTTATAACGGGCTTGCCGTGTACGCTTATTCGGTGGATCCGGACGGAAATATGGACACGGATGCTGACAGGGATCTTTTCCTTCAGGTCTATGATTTCAGAAAGCACGAGACTCTGCACCGGATCCGTCTGACGGAGGATGATACCGCCGACGCCATGCCGAAGCTTTTCCGCTCGAAGATGGCTTCCTCCGGAGAAGGCGCTGTGGACGACGCCACGGATACAAAGCTTTTCTGGTACAGGGGCGGCAGCGAGGTGGTCTATATCAACCTCTCGAAGCTGATCCGGGAAGGGATCAATCCTGACGGGACTTTGGTTCACCACAAGGATGATGGCGGGGAAGGAATGGACAACACCTACGCCGATCCTATCCACATCGGCATGCCCGTTTCCGATTCCCATTCCGCAAAACAAATGGCGGATTTCGTGGTGACAGAGGATGATAATGGCAGCATTTACATGGTATGGACCGAGCCTGAGGGAGAGGGACAGGAGATCTTTGCTTCCAGCCTGCTTTACCCTGATCCTTCTGACGAAAATGCCGGACTTCATTGCGGCTGGTCTAAGAAATACCGGCTGACGAACACCGGGCTCTTCAATGATGAGCTGGCTGTCACTCTTTCCGGTGAGGATCTCATGGTGGTGCACAACCAGTTCAGGCAGGAACTGAACGAGGACGAGGAAGGAAATGTCATTCCCGATGATCCGTTAAAGATCACCGATGTGAAGCTGGTCGCCAACGTTCTGGAGCCTTGCGGGGCCGTGGAGGCGCAAAATGTTTCACTGATAGAGACCCGGGAGGATGGAGACGAAAGGATCATCGAATACCCCAGAAACGGACAGACCGTGGATATCGACGTGGAACTCTTAAACGGCGGACTGACGAAGGCCAAGGGTTATAAAGCCGCCTTGTATGCCGTGGAAAAAGACGGGAAGGAAACCCTCTTCGGAGAGCAAACGGTGGAAGAGAGACTGATGCCTTCGGAAATCAGGACCCTTCGTTTTGAGGACTGCACTTTGCCGCAGGACGTGGACGGCCTTTGCTTCAGGGTCGCCGTGAGGGAACTTAAAGAAGGAAGCATTTATTACGAAAACAATAATAAGCCGGATTATGTATCAGACCCTCTGCAGGTGAAAGGAAACTATTCCTTTGACAATCTGAACGCCTACCAGCTCTCAGACGGCTTCCACATTAACGGAACCATCACTAACAACGGTAACAAAACTGCCGCGGAGGGTGAGGAGGTCACTATCAAGCTGAGCGGTCCCTTCGATATGGATCTGGAATTTGACGAGAAGGAGAGGATCCTTGGCACCGTTCCCATCGAGGGACTGGCGCCCGGAGAAACGAAGAGTTTCGAGGATCTGGGCTTTACGGACACGCTGAAGGTCACGCCGGAAATGCTGAAGGAATTCGGCTATATCGAGATCATGGTTGCGGTGCTGGAGACGCGCGTCGTGCGGCCGGACAACGGTGATGATTACCAGACCGTGGACAGAGTGGTAGTAGGAGACTCGGAAACGGTCTGGCTGAAAGGCCAGTTCCCGGTAGGTCTGACCGTCTCTCCCATCAGCATAGAGATCGGAGACTCCAAGGCTCCCCAGGTTCTGGATTCCTACGGCAAAGCTTATGATGATACCGAGATGCAATACTCCCTGAGCGACCTGGATGTGGCCGTGATGGAAGACGGGAAGGTTTTGGGCCTTAAGAAGGGCAAGACGACCCTGATCGCCACCCACGCCGTCTCCGGTATCGTGACTCAGACCCCTGTCGTGGTGGGAGGTTCCATTGCAGAGGGAGACATACCGGGAGGGGAAGAGATCCCCGACCAGCTTTGGTATGTGGCTATCGACGGGAACAGCTTCCCCTACACCGGGAAAAAGATCAAGCCGGCAGTCCGTATATACGACGGCACGGAAATGCTCGAAAAGGGGAAGGACTATACCGTATCTTACGCCAACAACCTGAACGCTTACACGTTGAGGCCCGGTGATCCCGGATTTGACCAGGCGAAGGCGCCAAAGGTCATAGTTAAGGGAAAGGGTAACTATTCCGGACAGGAAACGGTATTCTTTACCATCACTCCGGTAAATCTCTTCACGGATCCGGCGGTATGGGCTGACGACCCGGCTCTGAAGTATACCGGTAAGGAACTGAAGGTGAAGCCTGTGGTGAAATGGGGAAAGAAAAAACTGAAGCAGAACAGGGATTATACCCTTTCCATCACGAAGAAAGATACCGGCGAAGCTGTGAATGCGGTGAAGGACCAGGGCGTTTACGAACTGAGCGCGAAGGGCAAGGGGAATTTTGACGGCGTCCGGATCTTCACGCTGACAGTCTATGATGCGAATAAGGTGAAACCCGTGTCCGCCCTTTCAGTGGACAAGGTGTCTCCTCAGAAATATACGGGAGGAGCCGTTGAACCCAAATTGGTCGTAAAGGACGGGGAAAAGGAATTGAAGCCCGAAGATACCTCTATCGACGACTATGAGGCAGCCCTGGATTCCGAATATTCCGTAAGGTACTACAATAACGTGGACGCCGGAACGGCATATGCCGTGATCATCGGAAAGCCGGAGCGGGGATATGCGGGCAGCAGGAGGGTCAGCTTTACCATCAGTGGGGTGACCCTGAAAGGCGCAAAGCTCACGGGGCTTCCGAAGGAGGGCCTTCCCTATACCGGGTCCGCCGTGACACTGGATGAGCTGTTCAAAAACGGGACGCTGAAGCTTACAGCGAAGGACGGAACGCCTCTTTATCCGGACGGGATGGAGACACTAAGCCAGAACAACGTCTTTACCGCTTCCTATCAGACCAATATCAGGCCCGGGAAGGCTAAGGTGCTGTTTACCGGAACGAAGGGCTGTACCGGTTCTCTTAAGGTGGGCTTCACCATCTCAAAGGCGGAGCTTTCCTCTGCCAATATCACGGCGAAGCTTTCGGAAAGCGAGGTACCTTACGTAAAGAGCGGAGCTAAGCCCGGAGTGATAGTCAAGGATAAGGGGAGAACGCTCAGGGAGGGCGTGGATTACAAACTTGCATATCAGAATAATAAGGACCTTGGTGATGCTTCCGTAACCGTGACAGG
>JAEELB010000206.1 GCA_016288705.1 Lachnospiraceae bacterium
AAGCTCGCTCATGGATGTGACCGCCGTGAGTTTCCCGCACTGGGCGCCGGGGATAAGGGCAAAGGCCACGATGAAATTCTCCTTTATGTAATCGGCCAGGGTGAAGACCCTCTCGTCGGAAGCAAAGTCGTTCACCACTTTCATTACCGAGGAATCCTCGGGGACCCTTTTCATGTGGAGGACAGATATGTAATACATGATGAGAAAAAACAGAAAACCGGCAATATAAAAGGGAGCTATCCGCATAAAGCCTTTGATGTTCAGGTCCTTAACGACGTACAGCCCGTAGAGGGCAGCCAGAAGGAGCACCAGGATCAGAGGCACAAAGGTCTCGTAGGTCATGCAGGCCAGAACGTAGAACAGAGCGCTTAAACCCGGCCACCTGAGCCTTTTTCCCTCGTCCTTGAAATACCTTATCAGGAAATAAAGGCTCATCATGAAGAAGAACATTTTCAGCTGGTAGGACCAGGACCATGAATAAAAGCCGCTTGCCTGCTGGGCGTTGCATATCTGGGCGCAGGAAAAGAATAATATGCCGGAACACAGGGCCGCATAAATATCCAGGACCTCCCTGACCACCAGCATGAGAGCCAGCACCGATATGAGATTGCCCAGAAGGGTGAAGACCATGATGCCGGCAAAGGAACCCATCCTGTACTGGATATGGGGAAACACCAGGGAATCCATGAACTGTATGGCAAATCTTCCCATGAAAGGGCTTCTGACCTTCCAGTGAAAATCAGGCTTATTGTAGGCGCCGAATCCCCCGAAATCATCGGAATCGGTGAGTCCCGCTCCGGCGATGACGAAATAGAAGGACAGGATCTGGTAGATAAAGACGGCTGTGATGAATATGAGCGCCTTATGAGTGACCAGAAACCTGCGGATCCTGTTCAGCATTGCACCTTCCCCTGTGGATACCGGCGATCCCGGGCCTTTCACCGCAGTCACAGTCTGAAGTACCTGACCCCGGCTTCAAACAACCTCAGATCCTGGTCTCCCCGGATGTTTTTCTGGACATTCTCCCCGAGCCTCTCGGAATGGGTCATCTTTCCGAACACCCTGCCGTCAGGTGAAAGGATCCCTTCGATGGCGCCGTAGGAACCGTTGATATTGAAATTCCCGTCCATCGACACCCTTCCGGCGGGATCGCAATATCTGGTGGCGATCTGGCCGTTATCCTCAAGCCGCTTTATGACTTCCGGCGGCGCCACGAACCGACCCTCGCCGTGGGAAGCGGGATTGGCGTATACAGCCCCCGGTTCCGCAAGGGAAAGCCACGGAGACTTGTTCGAAACGGTCCTGATGTACGCCATCTTCGAGATATGCCTGCCGATAGTGTTGTAGGTAAGGGTGGGAGACTCGGGAGTCTGCCCCGTGATCCTGCCTTCAGGCACAAGGCCCAGCTTGATAAGGGCCTGGAAGCCGTTGCAGATCCCCAGGATCAGACCGTCCCTCTCATCGAGAAGCCTCATCACGGCCTCTTTAATGTACATATTTTCAAAAGCCGTGGCAAAAAACTTTGCGGACCCGTCGGGTTCATCACCTGCGGAAAAGCCTCCCGGGAACATGATGATCTGTGATGAATCTATAGCCTCAACGTAACGCCTGACGCTCTCGTCTATGTCGGAAGACGTGAGGTTGATGAAGACTTCGGTCCTGGTCTTCGCGCCCGCTTTTTCAAAAGCCGCGGCGGAATCGTATTCGCAGTTGGTCCCGGGCATGACCGGAATGAACACCGAAGGAGCGGAGGTCCTGAATCTGCACTCGGGCATATCGCCGGCGCTGAACACCCTGTCGTCCACCTCGCCGCCGTCTCCCTCTGCCACCGCCGGGAATATCCGTGAAAGGGGTTCGGACCAGGCCCTTTCGGCTTCGGAAAGACTTATCTCAACCGCAGGAGAACCGTCCTTCCCGCCGTATTTGAGGACGGGTTCTTCGGTGACGGAGCCGATATCCGTGATATCCAGTTCCTCCGCGTCAAGTCCCTCAAGATCCGCCTGATCCATCTCCAGGATCAGATCTCCCGTGGCAAATGAAAACAGATCCTCGGGATCGAGTTTTTCCGGATCCAGAGAAACGCCGAGCCCGTTACCGAAGGCCATTTTGGCCAGGGCCGGAGCGATGCCGTACGCATCGGGAGCGTAGGCTGACAGCACCCTGCCGCTGTCCATGAGGCTGTACACCGTTCTGTAAGTCTCCAGCACATCCCTGTACACCGGTATATCGTAGTCGTCCTTATTTATGGAAATAAGGACCAGCCTGCTGCCCGGCTTTTTGAGCTCGGGGGTCACGATCTTTGAAGCGTCGGCCATATCCACCGCAAATGAGACCAGGGTGGGCGGCACATCGATATCGTTGAAGGAGCCGGACATGCTGTCCTTTCCTCCCACGGAAGCAAGACCGTACCCCACCTGGGCGTCGTAAGCCCCGAGGAGGGCGGTGAAGGGAGCGCTGAACCTCACCGGGTCATTATTCATGCGCTTGAAATACTCCTGGAAAGTGAAATGAATGCCGTCCAGACAGCAGCCTGATGATACGAGTCTCGCCAAAGACTCGGTTACGGCGTAGATTGCGCCGTGGTAAGGGCTCCAGTCGGAAAGATAAGGATCAAATCCGTAAGCCATGACGCTTGAGGCATCGGTGGAGCCACCTGATACCGGAAGCTTCGCCACCATGACCTGGGCTGGAGTCAGCTGGGTCTTCCCTCCGTAGGGCATCAGGACGGAAGACGCCCCGATGGTGGAGTCGAACATCTCCACAAGCCCTTTTTCCGAACACACATTGAGTTCGGACAGGGCCCCGAGCCACGCGCTCTTAAGGTCTCCCCTCTCCAGGGCCTCCGAAGCCTTTCCGGAGGCGATGCTCTCAATGTAATTTCCCTCTTCCGGAGGTATCTGCACATGTACGGGTGTTTCCTGTCTCGCGCCGTTGGTGGACAGAAAGGCCCTGGATATATCCGTGATCCTCCGTCCCCGCCATTTGAGGACCAGCCTCTTTTCCTCCGTGACACGGGCCACAACGGTGGCCTCCAGATTCTCCTCATTTGCCTTTTCCAGGAAGAATCCCGTATCCTCGGGGGACACCACTACCGCCATCCTCTCCTGCGACTCGGAGATCGCAAGCTCGGTGCCGTCCAGTCCCTCGTATTTCTTCGGGACCAGGTCCAGATCCGCCTCGATCCCGTCTGCAAGCTCGCCGATGGCCACAGCCACTCCGCCGGCCCCGAAATCGTTACACTTCTTTATCACCGATGAAACCTCGGGACGTCTGAAAAGCCTCTGCAGCTTACGCTCCGTAAGGGCGTTTCCCTTCTGGACTTCGGCGCCGCAGGTCTCGATGGATCTTTCATTATGCGCCTTGGAGGAGCCTGTGGCGCCTCCTATCCCGTCCCTTCCCGTCCTTCCTCCCAGGAGGATGATGTTATCTCCGGGTTCGGGAGACAGTCTCTTCACATTCTTTCTCGGGGCAGCCCCCATGACCGCTCCGATCTCCATCCTCTTGGCCTTGTAGCCCGGATGATAGATCTCATTTACATATCCGGTTGCAAGTCCTATCTGATTGCCATAGGAGGAATATCCCTTTGCCGCCCCTCTCACAAGCCTCTTCTGGGAAAGCTTGCCCGGAAGGGTCTCGGAGTCCGGCACTGTGGGGTCCGACGCTCCGGTGACTCTCATGGCCTGGTAGACGTATCCCCTGCCTGAGAGGGGATCCCTGATGGCGCCGCCCAGACAGGTAGCCGCGCCTCCGAAGGGCTCTATCTCCGTGGGATGGTTGTGGGTCTCATTTTTGAAGAACAGGAGCCATTCCTCCGTCTCCCTGCCTTCTCCCCTGTCCACATCTATGTTCACCACCACGGTACAGGCGTTGTTTTCCTCGGACTCCTCAAGATCATTGAGCCTGCCCTCGGCCTTTAACTTCTTCATCCCTATCAGAGCCAGATCCATCAGACTGGGCTTTCTGTCAGTATCATCCCCGTAGAGCTCTTCCCTTGTATCCAGATAGCTCTGGTAACTGGTCCTTATGGGATCGCTGAAAAATCCTTCATCAAAGGTTACTTCCGTGATCTCGGTGGAAAAAGTGGTATGCCTGCAGTGATCGGACCAGTAGGTATCCAGGACCCTGATCTCTGTCACGGTAGGATCCCTGTGCTCCACATCCCTGAAATGATCCCTCACAAATAAGAGATCCTTTACCGTCATGGCAAGCCCCATATCCGCGCAGAGATCCCTGACCGCCCTGTCGTCAAGAGCGGTAAAGCCGTCTATGGTCTTTACATCATCGGGCTCGGGGTACGAACTCTTTATGGTGTCCGGCTTTTCCTCGGCCGCCACCCTGGAATCCACCGGATTTATGCAATAATCCTCAATCCTCTTAAATTCCTCATCGGTGATATCGCCGAGGAGTATGTAGGTGCCTGCGGTCCCTATCAGGGGCTCTTCGGCCCCCCGGAGGAACCTGATGCACTGTTCGGCCGAATCCGCCCTCTGGTCGTACTGCCCGGGAAGGTATTCGGATGAAAAAACCCTGGCCCCTTCTGGTATCGGGACATCTTCCTCATACAGGATATCCACGGGAGGCTCGCTGAACACCGAGGTGCAGGCCTTTTTGTAAATATCTTCCGAAATCCCCTCGGCGTCGTACCTGATCAGTTCCCTCAGTCCCGTAAGTCCGCTTATGCCCAGATAGGTCTTTATCTCATACAGAAGCTGTGCTGCCCTTACGGCATACTCCGGTCTCTTTTCCACGTATACTCTTCTGACACTCATTCTCTTCCTCCTGAACCGTTCAGAACCCCGTTCTGCCCGATCCGCCTGAAACGCCGGCCCCTGTTATGTCATTCCTCAGGTTCCCAGCGGGAACCCGGTTTTCCGGCTCTGTCTGTCTCCGTCTGTCACTCCGGATCCGGATATCCCCGCTCCTTCAGCTGGAAGCCAGCAGACTGATCATATACAGGATCTCCGAATCCACTTCGCTGCTCCTGATCCCGAAAGTCCGGGCCTTTATCCGCATCCCCAGGAGCAGATACATGATGTTTTCCGCATCCCTCACGGGATCCGGACTTTGAAACTCACCGCTGTCAACCCCTGAAGCGATGATCTCGGAAAGAGTCCTGACCCCCTCGTCAAAGTCCGCCTTCATGTAATCTTTACCCTGTCCGGAAAAACTGTACTCGTACAGCGCCCTCTCAAGGCTTCCCTTTTTCCTGAGGATACGCTTCTTCTGTTCCCTCAGGAATACCGCGAGCCTCTCCGCAGGGGTTCCCGCGCCGGGATCCGCGGGCCTGCACGCTGCCAGGTATCCCTCGATCACATCCCTGAAGACCTCCTCGGTCCCGGTGTAATACAGATACAGCCCGCCGCGGCTGATGCCGGCGCCGGACACTATATCGGACATGGTGACTCCCAGGTATCCCTTTCGTGAAAATACCTCCGAAGCCTTTTCCAGGATCAGTTCCTTCTTATTCTCCGATCTTTCGCCCATTATCTCTTCCGCTCCGTCAATCCTTAAGTTTCTTCGTAAGGAAACCCGCCGTTCTTTTCGATGGCAAGGGTCCTGCTCCAATAGTCCAGGTTTTTCTTCATCTTCATCAGGACGGCGAGAAATATCCCGTTTCTCACGCCTTCGGTCCAGACCACGGCCTTGTATGAGCCCTCCAGCACGTAACGGGAGAGGATGGCGGTTATGTTTTCCATATCCTTGAGATCGGAATTCTCTATCAGTTCCTTCTCATCCTCCACGGTCTTCAGGAATTTCTTTGAATACACGTAGGGATAATTTCTGTCGAGAAGGGATGTCTCCTTCACATCTCGGATAAATGAGAGCAGGGTCCCGTCATAGACCGGGAACATCAGGGAATTTCTTGAAATGCCCTGATCTCCGTAGGTGGACGCCGCCCCGACCCCTGCTTTGGATTCGAAATATCTCACATATTTGAGCAACGGCTGAAGGTCTACCTTGTAGCGTTCCACAAGAGCAGCCATATACACCCTGTCGCTCCGACTGGTATCTGTTCCCATATCCTCTCTCCCACGGCGCTCCGGGCGCATCACCGCCGGTCGCGGGAAGACCCGCTCACCTGTCCACGGAATCCACGTCCGTCCGCCGTATCCTCATTTTCACAGGTTTCTGCCCCTGTGGCCCTCTCAGGCATATTTGCCTTATATCATCTCTCATTTATGACACCTTTGTCAATAGCGTGCGAAGTCCCCGTGTTCCTTGATATATTACGGAAAATCCCTTATACTTGTGGAGCGCTGCCCGTGGTCCCGGAAGGGGACAGACGTTCCGGATGCCATACACAGGGCAGGAGGAGGAGATCCAATGTACATGATAAGCTGCATTCCGGTCACAGAGCAAAGAGAGGCGCGCCCATGACCGATAATAAAACCGGCACACCCTCCCGGGAAATCCTGTTCCGCTGTCTTCTGGGAGCGTTCTTCGTCGTCACTCTCATAGCACTGTTCGGGGCCTTAGGCCGCACGGAGGTCTGCCACACGGACGAAGCCACCTACGGAGTGAACGCCTATGAAATGCTGAAGACCGGCAGCTTCTGGGCTCATTCCCTCCGCTATAAGCTTGACTACTACAATTCAAAGCCTCCTCTTTTGCTGTGGTTCATCATGCTTGGCTACAGGATCTTCGGGTACAACCCTTTGGGCCTCCGATTCTTTTCGGCGGTCTTCGGCCTCCTGACCTACATCATCTCCATCGCTTTCGCCCTGGATTCCGGAGGGAAGATGAAAGCGCTCCTCTTTGCGGCTTTCTTCCCCGCCTGCGGACAGCTCTTCAGATACCACATGCTGAGGACCGGAGATGCGGACTCCATATTCGTGTTCTTCGTCATGCTGGGGATCATCGCCCTCTATCTGGCAAGGCGCTCTCCCGACTGGCTCCTGCTCTTCGGGGCGTCCGCGGGACTGGCCTTCATGACCAAATCAAGCCATGCGCTGACACTCCTCGCTGTGGGTTTTCTGTATATCCCCGCAATGGTAAAGCACTACGGCGTAAAGAGAGCGTTCCTGCGCTATCTGGGAGCCGCAGGTGTGTGCGCGGCGATCATACTGCCCTGGGCAGTGATCAGGTACCGTCTGGACGGATCGGCTTTCTTCAAAGCCATGTTCATAGGAGAGACGACAGGACGGGTAAGATCCAATCTGGGGAATTCTTTACAGGAGTACCTTGCCTATGGCCTGCAGCTCATAAGGGAGCCCGTATGCCTGATCTCGATCCTGCTGATCCTTGCGGCCCTCATCACCGCTGCGATCCGCAAAGACATAAATAAAAAGAATCTCCTTCGCCTGGTCCTGGCCGGGGACGACAAAGGCGCTTCGGTCTTCCTGGAGATATGCCTTGCCGCGGTGACCATTTTCCTCTTCAGCGTCCTTAAGGCCGTGCTTGATTGGTACATCTACCCCGCATATATCCCTCTTATGCTTCTGGGGGCCGACTCCGCCATATACCTGTTTTCGAGGGCGAAGGCCCCGCGTTTATGGTATGCCGTGCTCCTTTTGTCTTCCGCGGCGCTGGCAGTCCTGAACATACAGAAATACCCCTGGGTCTCCTCCGGGGGCAGTCCCCGCATAGCATTGTACAGCGACCTCACGGAACTTTCGGAAAAAGACATCACAGGCCTTCGCGGAAGAAGAGCCTATATAGAAAACAGTTTCAATATCGCAAAACCACGGGACATATGGGAACACGACAACATTTTCTACGCCTACGCAACCCTGGACCTGCTGTGCTGTGACGGCGGGGTCGAAGGATTTCTGGCGGATGAAGACAGCGACGCCCTGCTGATCCTGGATAAAACTCTCTGGGAGGAATACGCCCCCGTACTCACGGGACATGTGATCCTCGAAGATAATACATACCTCGTTTTCAGCAAAGCGCTTTACGGGGAATGAGGAGATGACTCCGAAACAGTGATGGTATTGTAAGGGATAACGATATCATTCTTGTGGAAATCCCTGAGCACTTTCTCCCTGATCTCGCTGCAGGCGCTGAAACTGGCGTTCAGATCGACGCTTGTGACCTGGATCTTCAGCACCACTCCGTTCTCCGTAAACCTGTTCAAAAGCACGTTCCCGCAGGACATGACGCCTTCCTCGCTCTCGCAGGCCTCTTTGATTATGGTCCTGGCAAGGTCGATGTTCGAATAATACCCTATCTCGAACTCCAGGAAATTGCCCACGCCCTCGGTATAATTTGTATTGACGATCACGGATTCGTCTATGATGCTGTTAGGGACTATGCAGCTCTGGCCGTCGTACTGTTCGATGATGGTCTGCCGCATGGACATGCCGGTGACGATGCCTTCGGCGATGATAGAGCCTCCGCTCAATACCCGTATCTTCTGTCCCACCGCAAAGGGTTTCGAGGCGGAGAGCATGATACCCGAAATGATATTTCCCAAAGGCTTCTGGGCGGCAAAGGTGAATAGCGCAAGGGCGAGAGAGCTGGATCTGAACAGTCTGTTCCCCAGGCTCTCGGAATTCGGTATCAGTGAGAACACTACGGCGATCATGACCAGGGTGATCCCCACGTTCACAATGCTGTTGGAAAACCTGAGAGCGACGGATTTGTTTTTCTTCTCCACCTTCTTGAAGATGGCGTTGGAAAGCCGGATGGCGAGATATGATACCGCCACCCCTACGACCACCACCAGCACGATGTTGCCCACGCTCATTTTTTCCATATCCGTCTCCGCTCCGTGTTTTCCCGGCAAGCCTGCCTTTCGGCTTTTGCGTTCCGTCCAGATATTAGAGTATATTCCGGAGGGACGGGCTGTCAAGAGCGCCCCCGGCCGTAAGTTTTGTCCGGGGCGGGAAGGTCGGGGACCGGACAACACAGTTTTGACTTTTATCACCGATGGCATATAATGAAGACAGTTCCCCAGATCGCACGGAACGGAGGAGGCAGACTTGAAGGAATTGACGATAGAAGCAAAGATCAATAATCTCGATCAGGTGCTGGAATTTGTAAATGAAGCGCTCGAAGAGGCGGGAAGCCCCTTGAAGTGCCAAATGCAGATAGACATAGCCGTGGAAGAGATATTTGTAAATATTGCGCATTATGCCTACACTCCCGATACCGGGATCGCGGAGATCTCCATGGAGATCAGCGGGGATCCGGCTGCAGCCGTCATCACCTTTGCCGACAGCGGGAAGCCCTACGATCCGCTTGCGAAGGAGGATCCGGACGTCACCCTCTCAGCCGATAAGAGGCAGATAGGCGGACTCGGGATCTACATGGTCAAAAAGAGCATGGACGAAGTCACCTACGAGCACACCGGCGGAAAGAACATACTCACCATCAAAAAGATCCTGTTCCCGGGAAAATGAACCTGTCGGATCCCGTCATAGAACTGAACCTCCACGGCATGACCGTTGATGAGGCGGAGCGAAAGGTGGACAGCGCCGTAAAGAGAGCCGGGAGCGGCGTCTACACGATCCGGGTGATCCACGGATACAACCACGGCACGGCCATCCGGTCGATGCTGCACGAGACCTACGGACGGGGCTATGACAGAAAAGTCCTCAGGGTAAGGCCCGGAGCGAATCCCGGGATCACGGAGCTCATCCTCAAAGAAATGTAAAAAGAGACCGGACGCCTCTTCAGACGTCCGGTCTTCTTTTGGAGCATACGAGATTCGAACTCGTGACCTCCTCCATGCCATGGAGACGCGCTCCCAGCTGCGCTAATGCCCCGGAAAAACGTATTTCTTTCAGATCAACAGGGGACGAGGGATTCGAACCCCCATGATCGCTTTTGGAGAGCGGCATACTGCCATTGTATGAGTCCCCTCTGTCGCACCTCGCTGAAATATAATATCATTTTTTAAAACATTGTCAAGCCCCTAATGCGCCATCCCCTCGTAGACGCGTTTCATGGTCAGGCCCTGGACCACTGTAGTGAAAAAGACTATGGCATAGGTGCAGCCCAGGATCACATGATATATTTCTTCAGGGACAATGGACGCCGTACTCATCGCGAGAGCTATGCTGAGACCGCCTCTGAGGCCGCCCCAGGTGAGAAGCTTCACGAAATCGAGTCTCTTAAATCCGTCCGGGATCTTCCCCATCAGGAAGGTGCATATGTAAAGGCTTCCGGAACGGCCGATGAGATTGCATATCACTGCGGCCAGGGACAGGATCACCACATAGCGCATCTGGAGTATCCTCACAAAGGACAATCCCAGCGCCACGTAGAGGACGGAATTCAGAAGGTTGTCCAGAACATCCCAGAAATCGTCAAACTCCCTGAGTTCCAGCCTGTTCCCCTTCGACTCCTCCAGATTTCTGAGCGTCGAGGACAGAACACCGCACACAACGGACGCTATGGCGCCCGAGCAGGAAAACAGTTCACACAGATAATACGCCATGGACACTATGAGAAGACTGGTAAATATCCTTCTCCTGTGATCTCCGGTCCTCTTTAATATGGCGAAAAACACTGTTGTGACAAGGGTTCCTATGATCACAGCGCCGGCGATCTCCCTGAACATCACGAAAAAGAAGCCCTCCTTCGAACTGTCCGTGACCATACCGGAAAAGCATACGAAGAGAGCCACCCCCACCCCGTCGTTAAGGAGGGATTCTCCCTCTATTATGAACCCCGTGTCCTCCGGCAGTCCGAACCTGTTCAGAATGCTGGTGGCCGCTATGGGATCCGTAGGAGCCACGATGCTCCCGAACATCAGACATACCGGAAAAGTCAGTCCGAGTCCCATAAGTCCCGATGCAAGGAAAAACAGCCCGCCGTAAAACACCGCCCCGAGCAGGGTGCACAGCACGGCCAGCACTCCCACGGGTCTGGCCAGACGTTTAAAATCCCGAAGTCTCATATGGCAGGAGCCGGCATAGAGCATGAAGCACAGCACCCCCTTCATCAGGAAGCTCTCCAGATCCAGAAGGCTGACACCGGCCAGGATATCGCCCGGGGTAGTGCCCCGGACCGCCGCGCTGACGAAAAGGACGAGGCCTCCTATTACGGTCGAAAAGAGAAGGAGAGATATCTCATATGTGAGTTTTGTGACCTTTTCGTTAAAAAAACCCGTGAGTACTATTACGGTCAGGATCAGAACCGTTCCGGGGAGAAAACCTATACCTGTCATAACCGATGCTCCTTCCTGCAAACCCTGTCATGCGAAGATCAGGGGCGGTCCCTCCTGACCGGAAGCCGTCATACCACGGACCGGTTCCTGTGAAGGATACTGTGGACGGTCTCTTTTGTGATAGCGTCATTAAGAGGCTTTGTCAGATAGTCGTCTATGTCGTACTCAACGATCTTCTGCAGGACATCGGCGCTCCTGTCCGCGGTCATCAGGATCACCGGCACGTTCTTCACCTCTTTCAGCTGGTTCAGAAGGGTGAACCCGTCGGTCCCGGGCAGTATCAGATCCAGCATGATGAGCGATATCTCGGTGTGTTCCAGTATATCCACAGCCTCATACCCGTTTTCCGTCCAGATGATCTTTACGTCCTCCATCACTCCGAGAGTGCGCTCAAACGTCGTCATGACGTCCTTGTCGCCTTCCACCACAAGGATATTATGGGTCTCCCCCTCCTTCTGCCTGAAGCGGTAGTCGGAATCTTCTTCCATGATCTGAAGCATGGCTTCGGCGATATCGGGATCGAACTGGGTTCCCTTTCCCTTGAGGATCTCCTCCCTTACCACATCCTGGGGAAGCAGTTTCCTGTAGCTCCGGTCGCTGGCCATGGCGTCGTATGCATCCGCCACGGCTATGATCCGGGCTATCTCGGGAATGTTTTCCCTTTCAAGTCCGTTGGGATAGCCTGTTCCGTCGTAGCGCTCGTGATGATATTTTGCTCCGTATGCTATCCTCGCATCCTCATGCACGCCGTTCAGGATGTGGAAACCGCTGACGGGATGGATCCTGATCTGGTCGAATTCCTCATCCGTAAGTCTTCCGGCCTTATTGATCACTTCCACGGGAACTCTGATCTTTCCCACATCATGTAAAAGCCCGGCGTAGTATATGAGCTGCTGCTCTTCCCTGTCCTTGCCGAGTTTCTTTGCGATCTCCACGGAATACTCGGCGACCCTCTGGGAATGGCCGCTGGTATAACGGTCCTTCGCATCTATTGTGGAAGCGAGGGAACGGATGATGCTCATATTCATCTTCTGCAGACGGTCCTGGGTCTTCTGCTCGCTCTCCTCCGCTTCAATGATCCTCCTTGCGGAGACCATGCACAGTACGTAGATCACGATGAAGATCATCAGGGACAGCAGTATACCTGCTATGATCTGCTGCCTTATGTCTCTGAACAGTTTCGAATTCCGGGCCACGATGACCACATGCCAGTCGCCTTCGATCTCGTCCGTGAACACCGTGCACTTTTCGCCATTCACCCTCATCTCGAACCGGTTTTCCGGATATGCCGCTATCCCTGCCAGCAGCTCATCCCACTCGGGATGGGTGGAAAAATCCTTTCCCACCTCCCCGGGATCGCTGTGGGCTATGATCATGCCCTCATTGTCCGTGATGAATCCGTATCCCATATCCCCCATGGTCATCTCTTCGGTGATCCTCTGGACCTCATCCATGGTGATATCAAGGGAGAGGACGCTCTCCCCGTCTGACAGCATCTTGCTGAAGGAGACGATTATCTTCCCGGTCTGGGCATCCTGGTAAGGCGTTGACAGCACCATCTTTCCGTCAGCCTCCAGCGCATCGATGTACCAGCTGCGGGACTTCGGGTCGTAATCCAAAGGAGGGACCCAGCCCGATCCGTCCTCATAAGTTCCGTTCAGATAGCCGTAAACGCCGGTAAAATTTTCATCAAACTCCGACTGCATGGCTTCACTGGATTTTACAAGATACTGAAGCAGTTTTTCACTGTCTTCGCCGTTCTTAAGCATGAGTTCCACCGTCTGGGAAGCGAGGGACAGGGCGTTGCTGCTCTTGAACATGTAGTTTTCCACCATGGCAGCCTGGCTCTTCATGTTGCTGACTCCCAGATCCCGGATGTCCTTTACCGTGTTCTTGTAAAACGAGCTCAGGAAAAAAGCCAGCATCACGGTCTGCAGCAGCATTATGACCAGGAGAGTGAGCATGAACTGTTTTTTGATACTGTTTTTCATATCTCTGTTTACGCTTAGTCAGTGTATTTCAGCACAGTTTCGCAAATCGTATGACCGCAGACCGGATCATTCGAATTCTATGGTCCCGATGGGTTTTGCCGTGAGATCGTAGAGACAGCGGTTGATGCCTTTCACCTCGTGAGTGATCCGGTATGACATCTTTTCCAGGAGTTCCCAGTCTATTCGCTCGATGGTGGCCGACATGGCGTCCTTCGTGTTCACTGCCCTTATGATGCACACCCACTCAAAGGCGCGCTTTCCGTCCCTGACCCCGGTCGCCTTCATGTCGGGGACCACGGCGAAATACTGCCATACTTTCCGGTCAAGGCCTGAGTTCCTGAACTCCTCCCTGACAATGGCGTCAGCTTCCCTGAGAGCCTCCAGGCGGTCGCGGGTTATGGCTCCGGTACACCTGACTCCGAGGCCGGGTCCCGGGAAGGGCTGACGGTTCACCATCTCATCCGGAAGGCCCAGGCATGAGCCCACGACCCTCACCTCATCCTTGAAAAGGAGCTTAAGAGGTTCCACCAGTTCCAGCTTCACCTCATCCGGAAGACCGCCCACATTGTGATGAGCCTTGATCCCGTCCTTGCTCTCAAGGATGTCGGGATAGATAGTTCCCTGTCCAAGGAATCCTACTCCGCTGATCTTTGCCGCCTCCTCATCGAAAACCTTTATAAACTCTCCCCCGATGATCTTCCTCTTTTCCTCGGGATCGCTCACCCCCGCCAGAAGATCGAGAAATCTGTCGGTGGCGTCCACGTAGATCAGATTTGCCTTGAGCTGCTTTTCAAATACATCGATCACCATCTGGCTCTCGCCTTTTCTCATGAGGCCGTGATTCACATGTATGCAGGTAAGCTGCTGTCCCACTGCCTTTATCAGAAGGGCGGCCACTACCGACGAATCCACTCCGCCGGACAGAGCAAGGAGGACTTTGCCGTCCCCGATCTGCTTTCTCAGGGCCTCTACCTGCTCATCCACAAACTTCTGCGCCTGTTCCCGTGTCTCTATCCTCTCCATGGATTCCGGCCGGATGTTCTCACTGTTCCGGTAGTACTCTGTTCTCTGATCTGCCATGCTCTGCTCCTCTCTCTACAAGACATGTTTTTTTCCATGCCTGAACCGCGGCAGGGACGCCTGCTGCTTTTACGCCGGTTCCTGTATCTTAACCGGTCCTATTATATCACTTTATGACGATTTGAAAACTTCCGGTTCAGGTCCGGAGGAGCATTTTTATCCGGCGTGCTTCTTCATGACAGGACTCAGTTTTTTATAGACTATCAGGGTGATGATGCTCACGACAGTGCCTTTCAGAAGGTTCAGGGGCGCCACTGCCCAGAAGACGAAGCTGGTGAGCCCCGTAATGTGATGATTCAGTTCACTCCCCATCCCGATGATGACATCCAAAGGCATTTCAAACATTTTTGCAAAAGCAGGGAGCAGAAAGAATGCGTTCATTGCAGACCCGGCCACGGTCATGGAGATGATGCCCGCAATGCATGAGATCACGGCCCGGGCTCTGGTCTTTCCGAAGCAATAGATCGCGGAAGCAGGCAGCACCATAAAACACCCGACCACAAAGTTTGCCAGTTCTCCCACCATAGCAGTGGAAGTGCCCTTAAACAGGAGTTTCAGAAGTATCTTGATGAACTCGGTCATGACCCCTGCCACAGGTCCGTAAGCGAAGCCGCAGATCAGCGCGGGCAGCTCGCTCAGATCGATCTTGTAAAACCCCGGAGCGAAGAAAACCGGCACTTCCGCCAGCATAAGAAGGGCCGAAACAGCGGAAAACATTCCTGTCACCACCACCTTTCTCGTGGTCAGGAGCTTCTCCCCTCTTTCCTTACCGGATAACCGCTCGATGAACCAAGCGATCAGAAACAGCCCTGCGGCTGCCGAAACAAACGCAACGAGAATTACACCTATGCTCATGATTTGATCTCCTTTCATCCTGGCTGTACAGTCGGTTCCGGAATCTCACCGGATCCACCGCTCTCGCGGGTTGCGGACTATAACCGCCGGCAGGGAATCTCACCCGTCCTCGGACAACGCAAAAAATATACATAATACCCCCTCATTTGTCAACACACCCTTGTTTGACGGGGCGGTGATTTCGGGTTAAGATTATGGGAGAAGTATGGATTTTCGGGTCGGATAAGGAGTTCCTTCATATGAGCGCACGGTACGGAGAACTGGTAAGCATAGTGATCCCAACACATAACAGGAAAGACCTTCTGCCTGACGCGATCGATTCGGTTCTCGCACAGACTTACGAAAATACGGAGATCATAGTCGTGGATGACGCTTCCACGGACGGAACCCCGGAAATGCTCACAAAGCGCTACGGTCACCTGGACAATATCGCCTGTATCGTAAATGACAGAAACTGCGGTCCGGGATACTCACGAAATACCGGCGTCACATACGCAAAGGGTGATATAGTCGCTTTCCATGACAGCGACGACCTGTGGATGAAGGACAAACTGGAAAGGCAGATGAAGCTCCTGTCCGAAGCCCCGCCGGATACGGCAATGGTCTACTGCGCCATGGTGAAAAGGCAGGGCAGTTACAGACTGACTGTCCCTGATCCCGGGATCCCCCTTGAAGAAAAATCAGGAAAGGGCTTTCTCCGCAATCTGCTGATAAGACCTTTTGTGGGAGCCCCGACCATGGTGATAGAAAAAGACTGTTTTATAAGCTCGGGGGGATTCGACGAGTCCCTGGGCTGTCTGGAGGATTACGAGTTCTCCATCCGGCTTGCCCTTGACCGCAATATCGAGATGATAGAGGAGCCTCTGTACATCCAGAATCTGTGGCGGGAAGGGAGCGTCAACTCCGACAACCTTAAATTTGTCAGCGCTTTGGCCGATATCATGGACAGATACTACGACACCTACAAAAAAGAAGACCTGCTTTCCGACAAGCTTGAATACGATTTCGCCGTGTCGATGGGAAGAGAATGCGCGGAAGTATATCTGAAAAAAATACTTACTCTGGGAAGGCCTGAATATCTTGCTTTCGTGAAAGATAAACTGGAAAGGGCAAAGGGATCATGAACAGCGGCAAAAAAATTTCTTTGATCGTTCCCTGTTACAACTCCGAAAAATACATAGACAGATGCTTTGACAGCATAAAGAAACAGACTGTTGACTTTAACGGGCTGGAGATCATATTTGTGGATGATCTTTCGACAGACGGGACTTTGGAAAAACTTAAAAAGATCGAATCCGAATATCCCGATCAGATCATCGTCGTGCAGCATTCCGGGAACGGAGGTCCCGGGACGGCCAGAAACACCGGACTGGGTTATGCGGGAGGGGAGTATGTCTCGTTTGTGGATGCGGACGATACTCTCAAGCCGGAAATGCTGGAAGCCCTTTTGGAGGC
>JAEELB010000207.1 GCA_016288705.1 Lachnospiraceae bacterium
CAACTTCTCAGGGTCAGTAATGACAGTTTAGCTGAGGTATCTCTTTTTGTTAAGTCTGACTTACCTGCCGTCCACACTTTGAATTATACAGGAAGCTAACTTTCCGGGTATGTGGAAGCCCGGAGGCCGATCGGGAGATGCCAAAGTTAGGATAAGACGACCAGAACCCGTCGTCTTATCCTAACTTTCCGGGTATGTGGAAGAGCAGAGAGCGGGTCACGAGTCGGAAGACAGCATATTCCCTCAAAATACCGACCTTGACAAAAGCATGCCTGAGTGTTAGCCTATACTAACGCATTAGTCAAAACTAACCCTTGGGCGCAGACCGGCGACAGTGGTCATGCCCGCAGGAAAAGAGTTTTTTTGAGAATACACAACAGGGACCGGCACAGTGGACAGAGACTCTGAATTTCTTAAAATAAGCGAACTGCGTAAGGGCTTCGGAAGCGGAGAAACAAGGCAGGAGGTGCTTCGCGGCATGGATTTCTCCGTCAGAAAAGGGGAATTCTGCGTCCTGCTCGGGCCGTCGGGAAGCGGTAAATCCACTCTCCTGAATATCATAGGCGGGATAGACACTCCTGATTCGGGATATGTATCCATAAACGGAGACGAGCTGGAAGATATGGATGAGACGGGCCTCACCCGTTACAGAAGAAAGCATTTGGGCTATGTGTTTCAGTCGTACAATCTGATCCCCAATCTGAACGTGAAAGAGAATATCGAAACCGGGGCCTTTCTGTCGGACGACGCCCTGAATGTGGACGAGATGATAGAGACGCTGGGGCTTACGGAGCACCGGCATAAACTGCCGAACCAGCTTTCCGGCGGACAGCAACAGAGAGTGTCCATTGGACGGGCCATAGTGAAAAATCCGGACATACTGCTCTGTGACGAGCCTACGGGAGCCCTTGACTACAATACATCAAAGGAAATACTGGCGCTTATTGAGAATATAAATCAGAAATACGGAAACACGATAATAATGGTCACCCACAACGAAGCCATCAGGCTTATGGCCGATCATGTCATAAGGCTGAGGGACGGGGTGGTGCGACATGACGAAGTAAATGAACACAAGGTAAGTGCCGTGGATCTGGACTGGTGACGGAGATCTTCGGATGCCGCTCCCGGAAACAGAGCGGAAGCAGAGGGAACACCGGGCCCGGAAACGGAGCAGTTTCAGGAACGGCATCGATCCTGCAATGGCAGCAGCTGCATAGTGGAAGCCGGTCCCGGAAGCAGAGGGAATACCGGTCCCGGAAATAGTAACAGAGGTGGCGGGGAATGAGAAATCCTCTCATAAAAAGGATACCGCGTGAACTGATATCGGACTGGCACAAGTATGCGGTCATATTTGTGTTCCTGACCTTTACAATAGGCTTTGTCTCCGGCATGTTTGTGGCAAACGGCAGCATGATGAAGGCCGCTGACGAAGCCGTTGTTACGTTCAACAGGGAGAACGGCCATTTCGAACTGGATAAAAAAGCATCCGGCGAACTGATAGCGGGGATCGAGACCGGTGATTACCCGGAGGGCATGACCGGCCTCAGGGAGGATGATTTTCATCCGGTGCCGGTCCGCATTTCCGAACTTTTCTACAGGGACGAACAGGAAAATGAGAACTGTACGATAAGGCTGTATAAGATCAGGAACAGCGTAGATATTCCGGACATGCTTGAGGGCAGGCTCCCGGAGACTCCGGACGAGATAGCCATAGACCGGATGCATGCGGACAACGCGGGGATACGGGTAAACGACACACTGGAGGTGTCCGGGATGCAATACAGTGTGACCGGGCTGTTTGCGGTCCCGGATTACTCCACGCTGTTCAGGAAAAACACGGACACGATGTTTGACGCGCTGACCTTTGATATAGGGCTTGTGACGGAGGCCGGCTTCACCAGGACGGGGGCTGAGCTGCACTATGTTTACGCCTGGAAATATATACGTGAACCGGCGGATGAAAATGAAGAAAAGGAGTTGTCCGACGACTTTCTGAAATGCCTGAACGCCCAGGCCCTGTCGCACGACAATGAAATAGAGGATTACATACCCGCGTACCTGAATCAGGCGATCAAGTTCGCAAGGGACGACATGGGAGGGGATGTGACCATGGGCGCTTACATCCTGTACGTGCTCGTGGGCGTTATGGCTTTTATTTTCGCCATCACCATAAGCAACACCATAATCTCCGAAGCGCCCGTAATAGGGACCCTCATGGCTTCCGGCTACAGCAGGAGGGAGCTTACGGTCCACTATATGACGCTGCCCGTGCTGGTGACTCTTGCCGCAGGGGCGCTGGGAAATGTCCTGGGCTACACGGTATTCAAGAATATCGTTGTGGGAATGTATTACAATAGCTATTCTCTTCCCGGGTATGAGACGGTCCTGAACAGCGAGGCGTTTGTAAAGACAACGGTGGCTCCACTGACAGTGATGTTCATTGTGAACCTCACAGTGATCCTCAGGCTTTTCAAAAACAAGCCCCTGAGGTTTCTAAGGAGGAACCTTAAGACCGGCGGCAGCGGCAGGGCGGCGAAGCTGCCTGATATCGCTTTCATCCACAGGTTCAGACTGAGAGTGCTCCTTCAGAACATGCCCAATTATATGGTGCTGCTTTCGGGGTTCTCGTTTATCATGCTGATGCTGGCGCTGGCCATAGGGCTTCCCGAGACGCTGTCAAACTATCAGAAAAACGCAAAGGACATGATGCTTGTGAAATATCAGATGATCCTCAAATCGACTGTCACCGATGAGGGAAAACCCGTGAGGACCGCCGTTCCCGAAGCGGAGAAGGCGGCGGTCACCACTCTCGACCATGTGCATGGCGGGAAATCGGAGGACATCACCGTGTACGGCATAAGGGACGGCAGCCGGTATGTGAAGGTGAGAGGGGTAAATAAGTCCGGAGAGGTCCTTATTTCCACGGCATACTCCGGAAAATACGGACTTGAGCCGGGAGACACCTTTGAACTCAAGGAAAAATACGAGGACAAGCATTACCGGTTCAGGGTGAAAGGGCTTCTGGATTACGACGGGGGCCTGTCCGTGTTCATGCCCATGAAGTATTACGCGGACTGGTTTTCCACCGACAGGCATTATTACAATGCTTTCCTGTGTGACAGGAGGATCACGGATGTGGATGAGGACTATGTGGGAAAAGAGATATCGGCCAACGATATCACGAAGATGGCGGACCAGCTCGATCACTCAATGGGGGATTACATGAAGTATTTCCAGGTGCTGTGCGTGATACTGTCCGCATCCCTGACTTATCTGCTTACGAAACTGATCATCGAAAAGAACGAAGGGGCCATATCCATGATCAAGATCCTGGGCTTCAGCAACGGCGAGATATCGTCCCTCTATCTGTTCACAACTTCGGCTGTGGCTGTGGCGGCGTCCGTGATAGGCGCGGGGGTCGGATATCTTGTGATCGGTCAGGTGTGGAAGGCCATGATGATGGGTTATGAGGGGTGGTTCACATTTTTTATGAGCCCTTTGGGCATCCTGAAAATGATCGGGTTTGTGCTGGGGGGCTATCTGGTGGTGATGCTGCTTGATTACAGGAGGATCCGGAAGATACCTCTGAGCATAGCGCTTAAGAATGTGGAGTGACGGAGGCCGTTCCGGTCTCTGCAGGCAGCCCTGAAAATAACGGGGCGATGCGAGACCACATGCAAATGACTGACAGAAAGGGAAGACACAGAATGAAAACCGGTAAACTGAAAAAGAAAGTATTGCCCATAGTGATCATATATCTGATCCTGCTCCTTATGGCGGCGGTATCCTGCGGCCGGCCGGGGTCAAAGAAGAATAAACTGCCGGAGGAGGATGTAACGGTCATTTCCGGGGCTGATCTCAAAAAAGTGGTAAATGCGGACGGGACTGTCAGGTGCGCGGATCCCCATTACATTTATTCCGCCCAGACGCTGCCCGTAAAGAGCGTACTCGTAAAGGAAGGAGACAAAGTCACTCCCGAAACGGTCCTGTGCCAGCTGGACACCACGGCGCTGGAGGCGAAAGCGGCCCAGCAGGAGGCTGCCCTGGAAAAGGCGGAGAAGTCCGCAAACCAGAGCGTGGCCGCCGCAAAGCACAGGCTGGACAGCCAGGTGGAGGGCATAAATAACGGCACGGATTCCGTTCTCGTGGATTCTGCAAATAAAGTGATACTTGCGAAGGAAGCCTATGAAAAGGCTCAGAAAGCGTATAAGGACGCTCAGACCGGCAGGGATCAGGGACTGGACGGCGGAATATACGAGACGGACAAGGCTGTTGAGAGCGCGAGACAGCAGCTGGAGTTTGCTGAAAAATATTATGACGACATAAAGGACGATAAGATGTTCAGCGATCTGTCAAAGGAAGCCGCAAAAGATGAAGTGGACGCCTGCAGGCTTGCCCTGGACCAGGCCTCGAAGACCAGGCAGATAGCCCTCAGGGAATCGGATATCAGTCTTGCGGATCTGGCGGTTTCCGAGGACGATGCCTATCAGGCGTACCTCACCGCCATACTTGCCCAGTATGCCGTGGGAAGGAACGTGTACAATAACGCAGTCTCCGAGTCGGATGCTCTTTCCACGGCCCGGATACAGACGGATATGACAGCCGATGAACTGGTGCTGGAGGAGCTTCTGCAGAATATAGAGGACGCCAGGGTGAAGGCCGGATGTACGGGGGTAGTGACTGCCGTGAACGTTGACAGCGGAACTCTAGCGGGAAACGGAACGCTGTTCGTGGTGGAAGACACTTCCGATCTTGAGGTTGCGGCGGATGTGAAGGAATATGACATAAATTCCGTGAAAAAGGGCCAAAGCGTATCGATCACCTCCGAGTCAGCGGCTGGGAAGGAATACCATGGCACCGTGACCTACACCGCGCCGGCTGCAAATAAGGACGAGGACAGTCATACCGACCTGGACGCAGACGCGAAATACAGGGTCCTGGTGTCTGTGGACGATCCGGACGGCGAACTCCTCATCGGAATGAGCGTGAGACTTGAGATCTCTGAAAGCGGCGATATGAAGAGCATCGATCTTCCCGAAGAAGCAGTGTATACCGATGAAAAGGGACAGTCCCATGTGCTAATCCTGGTGGGAGAGGGCCCCGGATATACGGTCACGGAAGCGGACGTATCCGCGGGAAAGAGCAGGGACGGCCGGATAACCGTCTCCGGCGATGTGATAAAGGAAGGCGCCATCATCATAAATGACGCCGGACGGTATCGCGTTGACGTGGGAAGATCCGTGCAAATGTGAACGGCGGTAGTTTTCTTGCCGGCAGACATCTTATCCGGGAGAAACCGCTTAAAAACTCGAATAATTACCGCCCTTCAGCAAATAAACAAAATAAATGCATCCGCAGATCACATGCGAAAAAAGTACTGCCCACTGGATAGCAAGAGCCGGAATGCGGTTTTTCTTTTCCGCGGTATTCCTGACGAGCAGCCCCGCGCTGATGAGGAATATGAAAAAGATCCCGTACATATAGCCCCAGCAAAAGTTTGCATGACCGGATCTCTCTCCCGTTTCCTTGAGGAACATGAACTCTAAAGTACCCGCAAGCAGGAATTCCCAGGCAAAACGGTACGGCCTGTTTTCAATGAAAGCCCGCAGGTTAAACAGCAAAACTATGATGGGAAACGCCAATGCAAGCGCAAGGGAAAGAGAAATGTTCTTGCTGTAATGAGACCATATCTCAAGCACGGCAAATCTGATCCCTTCTTCCGCGTCTTCCCTGTTATTTCCGAATATCCCCGAATACTGAATACATAAATTGATGATCGTTGGGATGAAAGTCAGGCCGAAGAAAAATGTGTTTTTTATAGTCTTAAATCTGTGGAATACAAGTCTTACCAGCATGAACATCAATGCCGCAGAACCGAGCACGATAGTAAAACTCGGCTTGGTCATTGTGGCCAAAAGAAGTGTCACGGAAAAAATAATGTAGTCTCTGACATCGGCTTTTTCTTCGTAATGACAGATCATCCTGAGAAAAAACAGAAAGGCTATTATCGTAAAAGGTCTGGCTGCGAAATATGTCTGGTTGTGCCAGGGGTTCGGAGTAAAAACGCCTAAATACCTGTGTTCTATTCCATAGGGCACATTTCCTCCGGGCATCCAGAGCATGGATGAAAGCAGCATCATATACGGCAGACCGAGGGCTGCGATCTTGTACAATATATTGTCCGTCTTCCCGACACTTTTCCAAAAGAAGACAGTGAGAACAGGAACGCACAGCATATTCAGGATCAGAACAGCCAGAGCAACGGCATTATTGGCATCGCAAAAGATCATCAACAGCCTGGAAAACTTAAAGTACAAGGGATATGTATATGCGTAATCCACTTCTTTTCCCTGGGCAAGATCAATATACATATTGATATCCGAATAATATTTGATGCGCTCTCCTTCAATGTATTCGTACCAGTGAGACTGCCGGAAGAACAGGATCTTATTTGCATAGCCGAAAATCAAAAAAAGCGCGGCAAATATAACAATATACAGTATTTTCACGTATAAGTCCGATTTCTGAACCTGCTTCATCTTATTCACCAAATACCGTATCGGGATCACGCCTGATGTCAATATCAGCACTCACTTGCAAGGTAAAGGGTTGAAAAGAGTTTGTCAATAGGCAGAAGATCTCCGCTCCGGCGTGCGACGGGCTGTGGAAATTTCCGGAAATATAGTGTAGTATTGAGTCAGTCCGGTATTTTGCATTTGAGGCTGTAACCGGACGGAAACCGGGAAGCGGTTGTGATCGATCATGAATGAACTGAAGCGGGAAATAAAAGAATATCCTGTAAGACTGCGGAGGATGCTGGTGAAACTCATTGCCGCAGTGATCATCGGCGTGGCGTGCGGTCTTCTGGGGTCGGCGTTCCATTATGCCGTGGGCTTTGCCCAGGAAACAAGGAACGCCCACCCGTGGATACTGTTTTTTATGCCCCTTGCCGGTCTCCTGATAGTCGCGATCTACAAGGTGACCCGGGCCGAGGGGGAGGGGACGGACAGCGTGGTGAAGGCTGCCCAGAACGGCGAGCTCAAGGCCATGGGGCTGATCACCGCCATATTTACGGGAACGTTTCTCACGCATCTCACCGGAGGCTCCGCAGGCCGTGAGGGAGCCGCCCTGCAGATGGGCGGTCAGACGGGATATTATGTATCGGGCCTTTTCAGGGCGGGGAGAGAGTTCAAGAGGACCTGCGTCATAGCGGGCATGGCCGGCCTCTTCAGCGCGCTTTTCGGGACGCCTGTGGCGGCTGCGGTATTTGCCATGGAAGTGGTGCATGTGGGGCTTGTGGTCTACGCCGATTTTCTTCCTACCTTTACCGCCGCGGTCACCGCTTACCTGATAGCAGGCGGGCTCGGAGCGGGAGCCGAAAGCTTTGCCGTGTCCGCTCCTGAGCTTGGATGGACGGTGCTCCTGAAGGTGTTTCTCCTGGGGGCGTGCTGCGCAGTTCCCACCATCATGTTCTGCCAGTCTCTTCACATAGGAGAGACCGTCATCGACAAGGTCCTTAAGAATAAATGGATCAGAGCCGCCGCCGGAGGCGTTCTGGTGGTGGGCATCACCCTTCTGTACGGGAGCCAGCGCTATTCCGGCGCGGGAATGAATGTGATAGCGGAAGCCATCGAAGGAGGGAACGCCCTTCCCTGGGACTGGATCATGAAGATACTCCTCACTGCCATCACTTTGGAAACAGGCTACAGGGGAGGAGAGGTGGTCCCCAGCTTTTTCATAGGTTCAACCTTTGGCTGCGTGGTGGGACCACTTCTGGGACTGCCTGCGGGATTCTCCGCGGCCGTGGGTCTGGCCGCCGTCTTCTGCGGTTGCAGTAACTGCCTCCTGGCAACCGTGTTCCTGTGTCTCGAACTCTTCGGCGGCGGCAGCATATTTCAGTATTGCATGGCTGCATGCGCCGTAAATTATATCCTGAGCGGTCATGTGGGCTTCTACAGGGCTCAGGGGCTTCTGATCGAGGATGTGGATCCCAATACCATCGATCACATGAGACACCCGTTCTGACCGGATGCGCGTGGATGGGAGCGATATCTGTCCGGGCAGATGAGAACGGGGAAAGGCTGATAAATGAGACCGGCTAAGGACAGGAAAACTGCCGGGACCATGCGGGTGTCCGTGGCTGTTTTCATGCTCTCTCTTGCGATCTGTCTGCTGTCCGTTCTGCTGCCGGGCTTTTCGGATCTCCTCCGGGGGACAATCTTCAGGTACGGCGGCTCCCTTTACGGACGGGTCACTTCTTTATTTTCTTTTTCCGTAGGTGAGATAATGCTCTCGGCAGCCGTCATATGGTTCTTTCTTTTGACGGCGGTGTTCATAGTGTTTGCTCTCAGGAGGCCCTTCGGGAGAGAGCGCGTTCCGGGGTTTATTTACAGATTTTTCTCCCTGTCTTTTCTCCTGTTTTCCTTCGTGTTCCTGATAATGACGGTCAATTGCTACAGCCTTTACCACGCGACAGGCATCGAGGGGGGAGACGGCGGCAAGGGGGCTGCAGCTCCCGGCGACAGCGGACTGTACGATCCCTCCGAACTGCGGGAACTCAGAAATGAGGTGGTCCTGAAAGCGCGGGATCTGTCCGGGAAAGTTGGGAGAGATGAAAAGGGATATGCCGTGTTTGAGCAAAACGGCTTTGATCTTCAAAACGCCGGAGAGAGGGCAAGGAAGGAGATGGCCGGGCTTTCGGATGAGTACCCTCTGCTCAGCGGCTTTATTGTCCGCCCAAAGCCCATGTTCTTTTCCGACCTGATGAGCCAGTCCTACATGCAGGGTTATTATTTCCCTTTTTCAATGGAGGCGAACTACAATGCGCGCATGCAGGATACGAATATCCCCTTCACCATGTGCCATGAACTGTCCCACACCAAGGGCTATATCAGCGAGGATGATGCGAATTTCCTCGGATTTCTGGCGTGCGCCCGGTCCGATGACAGTTATTTCAGGTACAGCGGCTATCTCGGGATCCTCTGGTACGTGGAAAATGAATACCGAAAGGCGAAAATAAAAGCGTCCGGCGATCCGGAGATCACGGAGACAGTGAGAAAGGACGCCGGGTTTCTGACGGAGGAGGCCTGGCAGCAGGTGGAGGATAACGCCATCGTGGATACTGAGACGGTCCATAAGGCCAGCGACGCCTTTGTGGAGGGGAATCTGAAGGTGAACGGCGTGTCCCAGGGCATGAAGATCTATTCCGAGGTGGTCCGCGAACTGCTGGACTACCGGAGAGAGAAGGGAAGCCTGCCCTGAGGGAAGCCCTTGGAGCCTTCGATTGACAAACGGATATTCCGGACTTAATCTTTTTGGTGATGAAGAAAGAGACAGAATTAATGAAAACAATGCTTCGGACAGACCGGGTAAACGGAACAAAGGGAAGAGGACCGCTCATCTGTCTGTCCGTGCCTTTTGTCCTTTCCGCGCTGTATCTCCTGATGATCAAGCCGGGAGGGCGAAAGCGTGGAGACAGGCGCCCTTTGGGAACGGGATTCTTTGCCCACAGGGGGCTTCATGACAATGAAAACGGCATCCCCGAAAACTCCCTGAAAGCGTTTGAAAAAGCGGTTTCGGCAGGCTACGGGATAGAACTGGACGTCCGGCTCACGAAAGACGGGATCCCGGTAGTATTCCATGACGAAGATCTGTGCCGCATGTGCGGAATACCTTACAGGGTAAAAGACCTTACCCTGTCTGAACTGAAAGAGTTCTGCCTCCTTCAAACCGGCGAGAGGATCCCCACCCTCAGGGAGGCGCTGGACCTGATAAACGGAAGGGTGAGAGTCCTGGTGGAACTCAAGATGGATTTCGGGGATTTCAAGCTGTGCGAAGAGACTGACAGGGTGCTCCGGCGATACCGGGGGTCCTATTACGTACAGTCCTTTAACCCTCAGGCTCTTCTGTGGTACAGAAAAAACCGCCCCGGGATCCTGAGGGGCATTCTGTCTGACGGCTTTATCCATTTGGAAGAACACAGGAAGAATGCTTTCGGGCTCTTCTTTCTGGAGATGCTCATGGCGAACTTCATCGCTAAGCCTGATTTTATCTCCTACAATCACGAGTTCAGGGGGAATCCCTCAAGAGTGATCTGCGCCAAATTGTTCCGCTGTCCTTCCGCCGGCTGGGTCATCAGGGACATTGAAGAATTCCGCAGGAACCTTAAGGCTTTTGACGTTTATATTTTCGAGGGGTTTGAGCCCAAGCTGCCGGGACGACTGCCGGAGGACCGGGTGGGGCGAGACCCTATTGACAAACACCATCCAAACCTTTATGATGCAGATAAGTGTAACCGATTGACGATTAACGTTTAGGAAAGGAGGCCGATACGTTATGGATATTGCAGGACTCAGCATGGCTCTTTCGACGCAGAAGACGCTGAACGATTACGGCATCGCGATGCTGTCAAAGGCTATGGACAATAACGAAGCCCTGGGACAGGGCATGGTCAGCATGATCGAGCAGGCGCCTGCGCCGTCTCTTGAGAGTTCGGTCAACGGAATAGGCGCGAATATCGACATCAGGCTGTGATCCGTATTACCTGCTTCGGCATGGCGTATAACGGATCGCAATGAATCGGGAACCCCGGAGCCAATCCGGCGGGTTAGGTTTTGAGAGTAAACGGTGAGTGGGATGCGTTCCCTCACCGTTTTCTTATGCTCTGCGCTTGAATATCAGCGCCTCCTGTGATAAAGTGTAGTTCCGTAACTAAGTGAATGCTGTGGAAGTCAGCGCGGTTATCCCCACTGTTAAAGTCAGACCACTCACAACTCTTATTTCAGGTTTAATGGAAGGAGATCATAATGAAAAGGAAAGCAGCTTGTGTTTTGCTTGCCTTTGTCCTCGCGTTGGGGATCATTCCCGTAAGCGTCGGGGCAAAGGACTATCAGTCTCTGTCGGAAC
Source organism: Lachnospiraceae bacterium (assembly GCA_016288705.1). GTDB lineage: Bacteria > Bacillota > Clostridia > Lachnospirales > Lachnospiraceae > JAEELB01. Next base: position 10,909 of record JAEELB010000207.1, read on the forward strand.
TCAAAAAGACTTATCTTGCAATGGATGTCGAAGCCTACAATCTGGGGCTTCCGCATCTGATCCGGCCCTCTCTCGTGGAGGTGAGAACCGGTTCGGTCGTAAAAGACCAGTTCGAAACTCTTTCGTTCAATATGGGAGTGAAAACAGTTATCACTGACAGCTACTACGGCCCGTTCCTGAAGGGCATAGCTGGTCCTGAACTGCGTGATCCCAATATTCCCGGGTATCTTAAGAAGGCTTTATCCGAAAACAGGGTGGAAATGATCCCTCCCGACGGAGACGGTTTTATTTCCTCCGAAGAATATACGACCCAGTCAGGCTGGATGTTTACAGTGGACCACGTGCCCGCGGAAAAGAGTTTTGCGGAGCAGCAGGCCGCACCCGGAAGCACCGTCAGGTTCATTTTCTCGGTTTACGGATGGGGCTCCGATATGGGCATATCCAGCCAGTGGTCCGAGGCGTATTATCAGGAAACGGACAAATCCGATCTGATCTACGACCTCGCGGCCATGAATTCCTACTATGGCAATTCTGCCCTTGATTATGTGTATGAGAACGCCCTTGCCGTGGCAAATGACCCTTATGCCACCGCAGCTTCCGTGGCCGGACAGGTCGCCATTCTGGAGAAGAATATCAGCTACAAGGTGCAGAACGGCGTGTATCCCTCTGAAGACACCAGCGTATTGAAGCCCGGTTACGGTGAGACCTTCAAGGAGGACTTTACCCCCGGAGAAAAGCCCCTGGTGCTCTCTGCGGGAAACAGGTGTTTCATAACCCTTCCCGACAAGGTCAAAAAGACCGTGTATTCGACAAAGGGTGTGGTCACGGTAAACGGAACCGGAGCGGTAACGGCAAAGAAGGCGGGGAGATCCACGGCCACCATCACCCTTAAGAACGGCAGTGCCCTGTCCTACACCTTCATCGTGGAGCAGCCCGTACTGCCGAAGAAAAAAACTGTCGTGAATGTGGGAGAGACCGTGAAGATCACCGACCTTATCGAAGGGCTTACCTATACCTCACCTGACTATTTCATCGCAAATAACCCCGACAGGCTGTACGTCGATCCCGACGGCTGCGTTACCGGGGTGAAGAAGGGCAGCGCTTCGGTACAGGTCTTTTTCGGGGCGAAGAGCTACAGGATATCCTTTACGGTTTCCTGAAGCGGGCGACAGAATTCCCGACTGTCCGGCACTGATCTGAACGGCCCAGGACAGAGGGGATGCCGTAACGTAAACGGATCAAGAAGGAGTGGTGACGGTCATGAAAAAAAAGATATTGCAGATCACAGCAGTCATGATGATCCTGGTCTTATTGCCGATCTATGCGGCGGCTTCGGGCTCTCTTTCCGGGAATGCCCTTGAAGACAGCCCTGCGAGGATAAAGGCAGAGTCTGTCATAGGTTATGCCAGAGAGCCGGAAATAACGACCATAGCCGGTTCCGCCGGTTCATTCCAGTGGGTGGCGATGTCCATCCATTCTCTCGGGATGGAGTTTACGGAGGAGGAGACTGCAGGAGTAAAGGCGGCCATATCTCACGATATATCAGAACTAAAAAATAATATCCGGGGATCGGCCACCACATATGTCACCCCTTCCGGAAAGGTCAGGTTCTCAAGTCCCGCTTACGCCGCAAAGGCCGTGATCGCCCTCTCCCTCATAGGCGAAGATCCCTGCAGCTATGAGGGATACGATCTGTGCTATTTTATCGATCATTCATGCCGGTCAGGGGATGATCTGATCCCCCGTTACGCAGTTGAAGGGGTGTTCGTTGTGCCCTACGTTCTTTGGGCGGTGAATATATCCGGTTATGAACTTGAGCCTTCAGTGGAGCGGGAGATGATCGGGTACCTGACCGACAACCGTGACAAATGGAAGGGAAATAACCCCGACGCGGCGGGACCTGTGCTGCTTTCTCTGTCCCCGTATCTGTCCGATCCGGCGGTCAGGGAGGCGGTAGATCTGACCGTAGCCGAAGCATCCGCATCGCAGGATCAAAAGGGCGGATGGTCCGCAGGCGGCGTACCCAATTCAAATTCCACGGCGGAGATGATGATGGGGCTTTATTCCGTGGGGATCGCCGACGATGATCCCCGTTTCCTCAAGGATAATAAGACCCTTTCGGAAGCCCTCGATCCGTATTATGCCGGGGACAGATTTCTCTGGAGAACGGATTCCCCGGCGGGTACGGGGCTTGCCACTACCCAGTGCCTTTGGGCGCTCTGCTCTCTGATAGATGAAGATACTCTTATTTCACGCGCCCGCGCATCGTCCTCCGCCGTGACAGGAGAAGAGACCGGGGGCGGACCGGCTGCGGATATGTATTTCATCGATTTCTCAAACGGCGGAGTAAAAGAGTTTTCCACGGAAAAAGTGTGCATCGGGGATGCTTCCATTGATCAGTGATAATAAAAAGCTCATCGGAACGGCCGCAGCTGTTGCGGCCGTTCTTATTATCATTTTCACGGGGCTTGCCCGGGTTAAAGAAAAGAGGAGCATAGATGGCGATCCGTCAGGAAACGGATCCGCCACCGCGTCATACGGCACCGGGGAGATCAATGACGAACCAGCCGGGAACGGAGGGATATTTCAGAGCGGCAAAGAGGCCGCGGAGAAACCCGTAAACGACCCTGCCGGGAATGCGGAAGATGCTCGGGATCACGGAAAAAGCGGAGCCGGACAGAGTGACGTTCACCCGGATCAGGCCGGAGAAAAGGTCCTTTCCGGGAGCCTGAAAAATCCCGGAAGTGAAGAAGACCGCTCATCAGGCGACAGGTACGATGCTGTTCAGGGTCCCGGTCAGAACGGGGACGGTAATGATCCGGGAGACAGCGGCGATAACGGAGGAGAGTCCGGATATGCACAGACTCCGCAGAACAGCGCAGTCTCAGGCCGCAAAGATGACGACAGGTATGATCTGTACGTGGACAGCGACGGTGACGGAGCATACGAAACAACTCATTCGGGCCTCGCAGAGGGCGAAAAGGTCGGGATAGAGTCAGGGGCAGGTCCTTATTTCCGCAGATGGAGGGTGAACTCGGGGAAATGCCGTGTTTCCGCTACCGCATCCCCTGAAACGACGGTCACCATGGGCGATTCTGATGTGTATGTCCGGGCGGTGCTCGCAGATCCCGGGGGAACTGCAGTCTCCAAAGAAGAGACATATGATGTCTGTTCCTTCTCCATAACCTGCAAGCCCTTCTATGACGGGTCACAGCAGGAGATCCGTAACAACCTTCCTTCCGGCGGGGAGATACTGAACGCCACGGCCGTGGAGATAAAAGACGGGGACAGCGTTTATGATGTGCTTAAAAGAGTCTGCGCCGATAAGGGGATACAGTATACAGCCCGGGACACCATGTACGGGATATATGTCTCTTCAATAGACAATCTTTCCGAGAAATATTATGACGGCTCTGCCGGCTGGTGTTACACCGTGAACGGGGAATACCCGCCGGTCTCATCCTCCGAGACAAGCGTAAAAGAGGGTGATTCCATCCAATGGATCTACGATATCTGGTCTTTCTGAGACCGCCGTGCTCCCGCTTTATTTACAATGAAATACGCCAGAAGGCCGCATAATATGCCGAGCAAAATGCCTCCGAGGATGTCAGTCGGGTAATGGACTCCTACGTACATCCTTGAGAAGCAGATGAGCAGGGCGATGACGGCGGGTATCACCGCATACGTTTTTTTGGGGACCATGAGAAAGATCACGGTGAGGCAGGCAAAGGAAATCGATGAATGGCCTGACGGAAACGAAAAATCAGGCTGGACTTCGATGATGCACATCAGCTCCTCTATGGCGTCATACGGCCGGATCCTGCCTATGACGTTTTTCAGGATAATGTTGACCGAAACATAAGAGAAGATCATTGAAAGGAAACAGCATATACCCATCCTTCTGGTCTTTTTGAATGCGACAAATACAAGTGCCAGGATCACCCAGAAGATACCGTTGTCTCCCAGCCGGGTTATCGCGATCATTATGCGGTCAAGTATGGGATTTCTCACGAACTCCTGTAACCAGAGAAGAAATCTTGCTTCCATTGCGCTGATCCTCCTTGCTGCCGGGGGTGTTTCATCGGATCCCGGTCTGCGTCAAAGCAGGCGCCTGAACTCCCGCGAGCCTGACCTGCTTTCATGAGTATATCATTTCTCTCCGGCTATTGTACAGTAAGCGGGCAAAGCGGCTGCGGCCTGAGCCTGCTCAAGACCTCTGTCGTTCTGCGGGCGGCCATATCGAAATCTTTTTTATTTGCGACTCTTCGGCACTTAACGAAATAATCACCGGCTGTTCTTAAAATGGACACAATTCATGATTAAGATTACTGAAAATCTGAAACATGAGACAGAATGAGCAGATTCACAGGAGAGGGAATGCATGAATAAGAACAAGCGTTACAGACACGAATGGAAACACGAGATATCGCAGTCCGACCTTATTTCCGTAAGGAGCAGGATGAGCGCCGTCGGAGAAGCGGATCCGCACGCAAGGGACGGACGGTATCTCATAAGGAGCCTTTATTTTGACAATATGAGCGACAGGGCTCTGAGGGAAAAGGTGAACGGGTTTAACCGCAGGGAGAAGTTCAGGATACGTTATTACAACTTTGATCAGTCGCTGATACATCTGGAAAAGAAGAGCCGCCTTAACGGCCTCGGAACAAAGTACAGCGCGTCCCTTACTCCGGATCAGGTGCAGAGGATCATCGATAATGATATCGAATGGATGATAACGGATCCTCAGCCGCTGGTAAGGGAGTTGTACGCAAAGATAAAGGGGCAGGGGCTGAAACCACGGACAATAGTGGATTACACAAGAGAACCCTTTATCTACAGACCGGGAAACGTGAGGGTGACCCTGGACTACCACATAAGGACCGGGCTTAGGAACGTGGATTTCCTCGATCGGGACTGCGTGACCGTACCTGTCCCGGGGGATCCCATCATCCTGGAGGTAAAGTGGGACGACTTCCTTCCGGACATAATAAGGGATGCCGTACAGCTCCCGGGAAGAAGAGTCACCGCATTTTCAAAATACGCCCAGTGCAGGGTGTACGACTGATCCCGCGCTCTCATAAACCGGCATTAAGCGTAACGATGGAAATAAAGGACCCCGGAACAACCCGGGATCCCGAAATATAAAGACACTGAAACCGAAATAATAATCAGGAGGAAGAACGATGACATTCAACGATATTTTCAAATCAAGCTTTCTTGACAACGTGACCAGCGTGAGTCTGCTGGACATGGCGGTGGCCATGGGCCTCGCCTTTGCGATAGGAGTTTTTATTTTCCTGATCTACAAAAAGACTTATGCCGGGGTGATGTATTCTACGACTTTCGGAGTGACGCTGATCGCCCTTACGATGATCACGGCGTTTGTGATACTGGCGGTGACGAGCAATGTGGTGCTGTCACTGGGTATGGTGGGCGCTTTGTCGATAGTCAGGTTCAGAGCTGCCATCAAGGAACCGCTTGACATCGCGTTCCTGTTCTGGGCGCTGGCGGCCGGCATTGTCCTGGCGGCAGGGCTTATCCCGCTGGCGGTGTTCGGCAGTGTGTTTATTGGGATCATTATCCTTGTATTCGCGAACCGCCGGGAAAACTCAAGTCCCTACATCCTTGTGGTGAACTGCGACGGCAGCGAGACGGAGGAAAAGGCAAAGGAACTGATCGTATCGAAGACAAAAAAGAGCGTGGTGAAGAGTAAGACCGTCCGCAAAAATGATATCGAACTGAATATGGAAGTGAGACTGCAGAACGACAATACGGAATTTGTAAATGAACTGGCGGATATGCAGGGAGTGCAGAGCGCGGTCCTGGTCAGTTATAATGGAGATTACATGGGCTGACGGAGCATTAGCTGACTAAGGCCTGAATGCCGACAGGCATTCAAACGGAGGGATATCAATGTCATCACACAGGCATATAGATATGATATGCATAGCCATTGCGCTGTGCGCGGTGCTATTCACGATCCTGTTCATGAACGGCGAAAGGCTGGGCCTGAAAAAGGTGGTGGATGAAGACGCCGAGTATCATTCGAAGGAAACGGATTTTACAGATAATGACCTCAACGGCCAATGGGACACGGAAGGCGCGGTGGAGATAACCCTGTCCGGGGACACGGCGAAGGTGGCGGGAAACGGCGCGTATGTGAACGGAAGCCATGTCGTGATCACCGGAGCGGGGAAATACGTGGTCACAGGCAGCCTCACTGACGGGAATATATCGGTGGATGCCTACGATTCTTCAAAAGTATTCGTCATGCTCGACAACGTGGACATTAACTGTTCCGATGACGCCGCCTTCAGGGTGGAGAGAGCGGACAAGGTGTTCCTGACCCTTAAGGAGGGGAGCTCAAATTCGTTTACGAGCGGGGACAGTTATTCCAAGGAAGCGCTCGATGACAAAACGGGCGGCGTGATCTTTTCCCACGACGATCTGACCATAAACGGAACGGGAAGCCTTGACATCAACGCGGGCTATAAACACGGCATGGATGTAAATGATGAGCTGGTCATAACCGGCGGCGTGATATCGATCACCTGCCCCGGGGACGCCATGCATGTAAATGACAGCATCAGGATATGCAATGCCGATATCACTGTGGAAGCCGATGATGATGCGCTTCATTGCGATACCGAGATACTGGTCGCAAGCGGGACCATCCTGATAAACAAGTGCTATGAAGGTCTGGAAGCCCCTTCTATCGAGGTGCGGGGAGGAGATATCACCGTTTATCCGGAGGATGACGGATTTAATGCAAACGGGGGTTTCGACTACCAGAAGGCTTTCGCCGAAGTACGAGGCGGCGGCCAGGGCGGAGGAACGACGGGAGATTCCACGAATCCCGGACAAACTGAAGGCGACAACTCCTCCGCAGGTACGGACGACAGTGTTCCCGGCCCGGATATGCAGATAACCGCAGAGCAGGACGCCGCGATGCAATCCATCGCAGACCAGGCCGCCGAAACCTGGACTGAGGAAAATATGCCCTGCATCACCGTCAGCGGGGGGACCATCACGGTGATCAACCCCGACGGAAAAGATTCCGACGGACTGGATTCCAACGGGAACATATATATCACCGGTGGCGATATAAGAGTGAGCCTGAATGGCGACGGCATGAACAATGCCATCGATTTCGGAAGCGAGGGCGGCGGGGTGTGCAGCATCTCCGGCGGAACCGTTATTGCATGCGGGGGCTATTCCATGATCGAAGAATTTGACTCCGGTTCAAGCCAGTGCTCGGCTATGTATAATTTCACGGATGCTGCGGAAGCCGGATCGCTGTTCGCCCTTAAGGATTCAGACGGAAATATACTCCTTTCCTGGGAGGTGCCTGCCTCCTATACATCAGTGAACGTCAGCTGCCCGGAGATGAAACTCGGAGAGACCTACACGCTTTCCCTGGGCGGCAGAGAGGAGGAGATCACCATCGAAGAGGTCTCAGCTACATATGGTGATGCCGCGGCCATGGGGGGCCATATGGGAGGCGGAGGTATGAGGCCCGGAGGTATGCGGGGCGGTGACGGATCCGGAAATGCAGGCGGATCTATGAGGCCGGGAGCCGGCGGTTCTCAGGGTAATGATACCGGAGCGGCTGCAGGCAGTGATCCACAGACTGCAGGCTCGGAGACTTCGACAGAAAATAATGCCCCGGCCGACAGCGGAGAAACAGGGACCGATCAAAACTTCCGCGGCGGCGGTCCGGGCGGCGGGTTCTCAGGAAAAGAAGGAGGCCCGGGCGGCGGGCACTTCGGACAGGGCGGCGGCCCGGGTGGCGGCCCGATGCAGAGAGGCGGACAGGAGGGCCTGACGGATAGCGAAACGTCCCAGACCGTTGATACCCGCATAAGCCTGTGGGACCTGAGCTCGAAGCAGAAGTACGCTCTCCTTGGTTCCGTGATCGTCATAGCGGCTTCGGTTTTATTTGCGGTACTGTACAGGAGGAGACTTGGCTGACCGAAAAAAACTATTTAATTTCTCTGCTGTTTTTGCTACAATTTAACAAAGTAGCATAAAAACAGCCGTAAAACAGATGGAAACAGTTTCCGGTATGGGACAAACGGTCCCGTTTCGGATCTGCCCGGGAGAGAAAATGGAAAAAATACTTGTTCTGGATTTTGGGGGTCAGTACAACCAGCTGATCGCCCGCAAGGTAAGAGAACAGCACGTCTATGCGGAAATAAAACCTTACAGCGGCATCACCGTAAAGGAGATCGAAGAGCAGGGCTATAAGGGAATCATATTTACCGGGGGACCGAACAACGTCTACGAGGAATCCTCCCCCCATTATGACCCTGAAGTGCTGAAGATCGGGATCCCCGTGCTTGGGATCTGTTACGGGGCCCAGCTCATCTGTTTTATGGCCGGAGGTCAGGTGAGTTCCGCGGGATCGGCGGGAGAATACGGAAAGGTGACGGTAAGGGTTCGGGAATCGAAGCTTTTTCAGGGGATCCCCGCCGAGAGCGTGTGCTGGATGAGCCACATGGACTTTATAAGCCGGGTCCCGGAGGACTTTCGTGTTACGGCCGATACGGAAAAATGCCCCTGCGCGGGACTGGAAGACGGATCGGGCCTGATCTACGGCGTTCAGTTCCATCCTGAGGTTACCCACACGGAATACGGAAAACAGATCTTCCACAATTTCCTCTACGACATCTGCGGATGCAGCGGGGACTGGCATGCGGGTGAATTTGCAAAGGAGCAGATAGAAAGATTCAAAACGGAACTGTCGGGGAAAAGGGTGCTGCTTGCGCTCTCCGGGGGAGTGGATTCCACCGTTGCGGCGGTGCTCCTGCACAGAGCTGTGGGACATGATCTTGTGTGCGTGTTTGTGGATCACGGACTTCTCAGAAAAGATGAGGGCGACAGGGTCGAAAGAGTGCTCGGAAAGGAAATGGGGCTGAACCTGATCCGCGTAAATGCCGCCGGCCGTTTTCTCGAAAAACTAAAAGGGGTCACGGAACCCGAGCAGAAGCGAAAGATAATAGGCGAAGAGTTCATCCGCGTCTTCGAGGAGGAGGCCCGGAAGGCAGGAAACATAAATGTCCTGGCGCAGGGGACCATATATCCTGACATCATCGAGAGCGGAAAGGGAGATTCCGCGGTCATCAAAAGCCATCATAACGTAGGCGGACTCCCGGACGTGATGTCTTTTGAGAGCATAGTCGAACCTCTGAAGTACTTCTTTAAAGATGAAGTGAGAGAGACCGGGACCATGCTGGGGATACCGAGGGAGCTTGTGTGGCGGCAGCCCTTCCCGGGGCCCGGGCTCGCGGTCAGGGTGATAGGGGATATCACGGAAGAAAAGCTTTCCATACTGCGGGAGGCTGACGCCGTGTTTCGCGAGGAGGTTGCAGCTGCCGGATTGGAACGGGATCCGGATCAGTATTTTGCGGTGCTCACGAATTCAAACAGCGTCGGTGTGAAGGGGGATGCCAGAAGCTACGGGTATGTGGTGGCCCTGCGCGCAGTCACCACCGATGATTTCATGACGGCCGACTGGACGCAACTTCCCTATGAGGTCCTTGAAAAGGCCGGCAGCAGGATAATCAATGAAGTGCCGGGCGTGTCGAGAGTGGTCTACGATATCACCTCAAAACCTCCGGCGACGGTGGAGTGGGAGTAATGTCAGGTGGCTTATATTATCTATATAGTACTTTTGATAGCAGGCATTATCTAGGATGCCTGCTATTATTTACATTATCTGGTTTATTCGGGTTTTTGTTGCCAAATCTAATTGCCTCATATGAGATAACAGCTTCATTTGGTGAATTATTATGTAGTTGAGTTCTACTGATTAGTTCAAAAACACCCTTGGAATTCAAGCTACGCATACAAATATGAGAAAATCTCTCATATATATTGACATAAATAGTAATAAAATATATACTGTATGTCAGAGGCTGAATAATTGCTGAATAATTAGCAAAACCGATGTCCATAAGTATGTAGAGGGTAATAAGTATGTTGAGCCAGTTTTCA
>JAEELB010000016.1 GCA_016288705.1 Lachnospiraceae bacterium
AAATGACGGCGGGAGAGATCCATATAGAGAATGCAGGCTGTGTAATTGACAACGTTAGCCATACAGCCGGTTTTAAGATGAGCGGCGGAACGATCTCCGGCCATAAGGTAACTAAGGTGGTCAGTGTGGGAGGGTCTTCTTCGTTCACAATGAGCGGCGGCACGATCTCCGGCGAAAATGTGACGGACTGTATTGTATATGCAGCTGACACATTTATAATGTCAGGCGGCACTGTCTCCGGCTCCGGGCAGAATGGCGGCGTATTTGTGGAAAAACCTCTTAACCTCAAAATCTCCGGCAGTCCGACGATTACCGGAGGGATCTGTCTTTCGGAACAGAGAATCTTCGACCAGGGAAGCCTTGTGGAGGTGAATTCCAGTTTGATCACAGTCACAGGTGAATTGACAAATACTGATCCGATTACCGTTATACCGCAGGTGAAGCCGAAGACAGGAAGTCCGATCGTCATTACTTCAGGCCTTACGGAAAATGGCGGTTCAAATGCGGCTCATGCTTTCTCCTGCGGCGTGGAGGGGCTGACATTCATAGAGAAGGATGGCGAACTGGCGGTGGCGAAGTCCGCACCTACCGAGTGGGATACCCTGCAGGAACTGGTCGAAGCCGGAGGCACGGTAACGCTTGATAAGGATTACACTGCTACTGTGGCGGATGATACCCTGAGGATTCCGCGATACGTTGATGTAGAGTTTGATCTGAACGGTCATATAGTGAACGGCTCGGCGCTTGACGGAAGCGGAAGAGATGTTTTTGAGTTGGAGCAAGGTAAGAGCGATGATCATACTACTCTGACGATCAAAGACAGCAGTTCAGGGGGCAGGATAATCTGTGGTACTAATCTTCTTGCTGAATTAACTAATGGTGAAACGGAACTCACCATGTCCGGCGGAACGATTGAAGGCTCCGGCTCAGCAGTTATAAAGACTGGATACAACAGTGCAGATTTTAATATGACCGGCGGCAATATCACCGCTACCCGTGCCCCCTCCGCTGCAGATTCCAGCGTTGTGACTTTGTGTCGTGACCAATTCACTATGACCGGTGGAACCATCAGCGGAACAGGATATGAGAGCGTGATCTCTAGCTATGGATATGTAAGCTATTATTCCATCATAAGCGGAGGAACGATCACGGGAACCAATGTCACAAATGTTATAAAGTTAAAGGATTATTCCAACTTTACCATAAGCGGTGGCACGATAGACGGAAGCAGTGCTGCAAATGTGGTTGCGATATCGAACCAGCCTGATATTGATCTAAGCACGATCCGTTTCGCTGTCTCCGGTTCGCCGACGATCAAGGGCAGGGTGGCGCTTGCCGAGGGCCTGGCGGTCACGGTAGCGGGAGCGCTGGGATCAGATATCTCCGTTTCCTCGGATATCGGCTCAGTGATCGCCAGAGCCGGAACGGGCTATACACTTACAGAAAGCGATGCGGCACATTTCAAGAACTATGCAGATGCAAATTCCAACCCCGTACTTGTAGATGATACGGTTCTGTTTAATAAATTTCTTACAGATCCCGACATCAGCATTGCGGACATTCCCCCACAGACCTATACAGGTAATGCCATTGAACCGGCTATGCAGGTAAAGGATAAGGATGCGCTTCTGGTTTTTGACAGGGATTACACTGCGACCCTTTCGAATAATGTATATACAGGAACTGCATCGGTGACACTTGCCGGCAAGGGCGGATATTATGTCGGGGAAAGAACGGTAGAGTTTTCGATAGTGCCAAAGCCCATAACGATCAGCGGCATCAAGGCAAAAGACAGGGAGTATGATGGCAGTACGGCCGCAGAGCTCGATTATTCGGAGGTTTCCTATGAGGGCATCTGTGAAGGCGACTCATTGAGCGTGAATGCAATTGGAACGTTTGACAATGCCAACGCCGGACAAGACAAAAATGTCACGATCTCCGGCCTCACTCTCGGCGGTACGAGCATTGAGAACTATGTGCTGGCATCTGAAGACCAGCAGAAGAGCACAACGGCAAGCATTGCAGCAATACCGGTATATATTACCGGCGTTACTGCAAAGAGCAGGGTGTTTAACGGTGGTACGGATGCGGAGATAAGCGGAACGGCTGTATTGAAGAGGGTCTCAAATGACGAAGAGGTCACCGGCCTGACGGCAAGTGATATCACTGCTTCCTTTGCGGATATGAATACGGGAAGCAATAAGGCCGTTTCGATCACAGGCTGTACCCTGAGTGATCCCTGCAACTATACGCTTGATACGGATAAGACAAATGAGGTCCTGGCCCTGAAGGCAGATATCACCAAAGCAACGATGTCTGATCCTCCTTCGCAGCGCACCAAGAGATATCTGTACTCAAGGGATAATGCGGACAGTTATCCTTTGGGACTGCCTGCGGACTGCGGGATATTAAGCTGTAACACACTGGAAACCACCGGAGGCGTGGCATATGATCCTGCACCTTCTGTATCTGATGCGGGGGTGCTGTCATATACTGTGAAAAAAGGAAATCTGGGCACAACCGGTACGATAAGTATCAATGCCGTAATGCAGAATTATAATGATGTGCCCATCATCATCGATATCAGACTGGTCGGTCAGCTCTCTGTGAAGGCGGAAGACGATGTAACCCTTAATAACACACTGACCTATGGGCAGAAGCTTTCCGCTTTGCAATTTGAACCGGTGGGATTTGTCACGGATGATGAGTTTGAAGATGAAGTAGCGGGATCGATCGCCTGGAAGGATCCGGAATCTGTGCCTGATGTACCTACCACCTCTGCAACGTGGGTGTTCACTCCGGACGATCCGCAATTTTATGCCGGCTGCGAAGGGACTGTGGCTATCACGGTCAATAAGGCAGATATCCCGGCAGGAGATATCACCGCTCCGTCGGCGGAGACACTGTCTTATAATGCTTTGGAACAAGACCTGATCAAAGCAGGCTCAGTCAGGATCAGCACCTGTACGATGAAGTACTATCATGCTGCGGTTGAGGATCCGGACAACCCGCCGTCCGCTCCTGATGATCCGGATCTTTATTCTCCGTCAATCCCCAAAGCAACTGGCGCAGGAACCTACTATGTATGGTATATGGTAGATGGCGATGATAATTATAATAATTGGACAGAAGAAAAGCTTGCCCTTAAGGCTTTCATTACTCCAAGGGAGGTGGGCTTAAAGTGGAGTGATACCTCCTTTACCTATGACGGAGAGGAGCATTGCCCTTCGGCATACTGTGAGGGACTTATTTACGGGGACAAGTGTGATGTGACGGTCACAGGCGGAGCCGTCAACGCAAACGCAGCAGGGGAGACCTATACGGCAACCGCTGCAGGGCTCACAAACAATGATTACAAGCTGCCGGAAAATAAAACGGTTAAGTTCAGGATCGAAAAGGCTGCCGGCCCTGACGCCCCTACAGGACTTGCGGGCGTGGTCCCGACCTGGGACGGCGTAAGCGATGGAAAGATCACCGGTGTAACCGTGGCGATGGAGTATTCAGCCGATCTCATCTCCTGGACAGTCTGCACCGGAACGGAAGTCACGGGACTCCTTCCGGGAACATACCATGTGCGTGTGAAGGAGACCGGAAACTACGAGGCCGGAAAGAGCGCGGCCGTGGCAGTGCCGGAGCCTGATCCGGAAGTATTGGAGCTTGACCTTGAAGGGCTCCCTGGTGCTGACGGGAAAGACGTCAGGCTGTCAGTGGCCAGATCCAGTGCTCCCATCTACTATGACGGAAAGAAGCACGTGGTCAAAGATACATTCCTGTATCATTATCCTGAGGAGCGCGCTGTCGAAGGCGCAGGCCTAAAGGACAGCCAGAAGAAGACTACTTCGGCGAACATCCTGATAAAGGTCGATGGGTTGACCCCTATGTACAAAGTGTCCTATGTCTATAAGGACAACAGGAACGCCTCTGCAGAAAAGCCTTATTTCTATCTGAAACTGGCCCTGGACAAGAAATCAGAGCAGTACAAGGCTCTCGGCAAGAAAGAAAAGAGCGCAGTATCAAAGGCTCTGTCCAAGGCAAACAAGGAGCTGAAGAAAGAGGGTAACCGGATAAAGTTTGAGATCCTGAAGAGGGACATCTCGACATTCACCCATGATCCGGACAGGGACACCCATGGAAAGAACAGCGCTGTCGTTTTCAAGGATGCGGAAGGAAACCTGCTGACAGTGAACCTGGGCTTCACAAAGAAGAAGGGCGTGACCACGGCGAAGATCAAGAACGTGAAAATGTCCTATATAAACAAGACCGAAAAGCCCTCTTACAAGGTCATAACCGAGGGAAAGAAGCAGATCGCGCGTTCCATTGAGAACAACGAGGACGGCACTTTCAGCATCAGCCTCGAAGGCTGCACCACCGGAAAGAACCTGAATTACACCGGGGTCTTGACCTATACGGGGCAATAAATATCTCAATTGTATCAATCGCGGTTACCGCAACACCTGAAGAAACAAATAGTGGCTATAACCCGGTAAGCTGTGAGGTGATAGTCAAATGAGCACCAAAACAGAGCAGTAAAGTGATAGGAGGGCAGGATCTGAATGATCCTGCCCTCTGTAGGTAGTATACAGATTTTCTAATAAATCCTCAGATGTCCTGCTCTAATGCCCAAGGTCTACCAACAGCAGGGATCTATCTTTCGGTACCTCATGTTATGATTGAAAGGACGTTGTTTCAGTATTATATTATAATATGTGGAGTTGCAGTTCTTTTACAAACGGTAAGGGAATAAGGAGAAACTGATGAGAAAGGTACTCAAAAAGGCAATATCGGTAGTACTCACTGCGGCGATCATGCTGCCTGGGGCAGGAACGGTAAGGGCGGCAGAGACTGAAACCCAATTTGCCGAAAACGAAGAGTCATTTGTTCAAGCATATGAAGAGGAAGCAGACAACGCTCATTTTGATGATCAGGGTGATGATCTTCTTTCCCCAACCGGGACAGGTGACGTTTCAAAGATCAAAAAGCCTCGCACTTCGGATGGTGTTTCTACCTGGGACTGCATCTGGTTCGGAAATTACTGGCAGGAGGACACCAACGGGGACGGGTACTGCTTTGAAAAAGAAACCAAAGTGGTGAAGCGGGATGATGGATACTATTATGCTGTTGGGAATGAAAGTGATCCTGATGATGATATACTATTATATGATTTTGATGCCTCTGACTGGTCTGAGGAAGAAAAAGAAAAAACATATGAAGCCGACGCTAAGCAGCCCGTAAAGTGGAGGGTACTGGATATAGATCCCGATGGGAATGCCTTCCTGCTTGCGGATAAGCTGATAGACACAGTTCAGTATAATGAGACAGATACTGATATTACCTGGGAAGAATGTACTATGAGGTCATATCTGAACTGCTACGGAAAGGAAGCAAACAAACAGGAAAAAGACTTCTCTTCTGCCGGATTCCTAAAGAAAGCATTCACGGATCAGGAAATAAACGCAATAAAGGTTTCTGATGTGGAGAATGACGATAACCCGGACTATGGAACCTCCGGTGGAAATAATACACAGGACAGACTCTTCTGCCTGTCCCTGGGAGAAGCCGGAAATATGGATGAAGGGAAAAACTATGGCTTTGTAAAAAAAGAATTCTTTGAGTTTAATCCTACGCGTGTAGCAAAGACAACCCTGTATGCGGACAATAAGCCCGGTTATCATGTTAACACAGCCGGAACGGCTAATTGGTGGTGGCTCCGGTCGCCGGGCTATGGTAGAAACGGTGCCGCGTCTGTCCACGGCCGCGGCGCGGTTTCTGCCGGCGGCAACAACGTGAACAGCAATAGCGGGTTCGTTCGGCCAGCTTTCCATATGAATCTCTCATCTTCTTCATCACCTTGGAGTTATGCGGGAACGGTGTGTTCCAATGATTCTTATTCTGAAGGTACTATGGTTTCCGGGGTGACCCTGTCTTCACAGGTTCTTATCAAATCGGGAAACAGCATACAGCTGACCCCGGAGGTAGAGCCGGAGGATGCCTTTAACAGATTTGTGACCTGGAAATCATCAGACACCAGCATAGCCACGGTGAG
>JAEELB010000208.1 GCA_016288705.1 Lachnospiraceae bacterium
ATCTTATTTGTCTTAAGCTTCATCCGTCCTCAATACCTCATATATAGAAAATCTCCGGCGTTCCCGAGGACGATCTGGTGAAATGAGAACCAGAAGATCGGCAACAGTATGACTGCGAACAGAACGGAACCGGAGTATCTGTCCCAAAGCTTCCGCGGCAGGGGGGTCATAAACAGGAGGCATGAGACCAGGACATAACTGTAATCCTTAATGTATCTCAAAAGCTGCTGCCCCGTTGTCCGTATCCCTTCCGAGGGATTCATCCCAAAGAGTCCGAGAAGATATGAAAGCATGGTATCGGTGTCTTCGTTCTTGAACACACTCATGCTCACGGCTATGACCAGAAGTCCAAGGGCCCTGAGGATCACGCCTGCTATTTTATTCTTGCTGATCTTTTTGATGAAAGGAAGCTTTTCAAAACATATGAAGGTTCCAAGCATCAGTCCCCATATGAGATAATTGGGGGAATTTCCGTGCCACAGAGCCGTCAGGCACCACACAGCCATGACATTCATGACCGTCCGGACCATGCCCTTCCTGCTCCCTCCCAGGGGGAAATAGACGTAATCCTTAAACCACCGGCCCAAAGTCATGTGCCATCTCCGGTAGAATTCGGAAACGCTTGCCGAAACGAAAGGGTCGTGAAAGTTCTCCGGAACGGATATTCCCGTCATCACGCCTATGCCTAACGCCATGAGGGAATAACCCCAGAAATCATAGTATACCTGGGAGCAGGCCACGAAAGCCCCGAGCCAGGCTATGGGAACGGACAGCGCCGATGCTCCCGGAGAAAGGATCTCCGTCCACAGGAACGATATCTTGTCCGCAAGCAGCACCTTCAGGGCGAGACCCGCGGTGAACAGCCTGAGTCCCCGGTCTATGTTCCTCCAGCTCACCCTTGGATGGGATATGCCCTTTTCCACTTCATTGTACCTCACGAGAGGTCCGGCGTTCACGGTGATGAACATGGCCGAGAAGCACAGATATTCTATGGGGGCGGGACATTTTCTGACGATCTTTTTATACCTGTCGGCATGCAGGGATATGAGCCTGCAGACCATAAAGGCCATCCCCGCAAAGGTCGTGATCCCGGCTATCCTCGACGCAAATAAAAACGCGGCATTAAGGATGACTGCAGCGCATAACAGGGGAACGCTTCCCTTTCTCTTCTTTCCTCTCTGAAAAATGAGAAGCACATAATTCACCGCAAGAAGCGACAGTGCCTGAAACAGACCCGTGAGGGATCCCAGGGTCAGAAAGACCAGGCTTGCCGCGGCAAGCACATATTTTCTGTAAGCGGTCCCGGTAAACAGATAGACTATCAGAAACGCCGGGAGGAACAGGTAGATAAATTCGGCTTGTGAAAAATACATTTTACAGCTGTACGTTAAAGAGGTTTCTCAGCTGATTCACGATATCATCGCTCCCCGCCTTTATGGTGGCCGCCTCATTTATCCCCGAAAGGGTCTCCAGTTCTCCGTTGTCATTATAATTGTACGCGATACAGTACACCGGTATCCCAAGTCCACCCACGATCCCGGTGATACGGCTGAGCTCATATCCCTGATTCTGAATGCCGTCTGTCAATAGAAACAGCATGGGCTTTGCATCCGGGACCTCCTGAAGGGTTTTCTCCAGCATATCGATCCCCGCCAGGACAGCGTCATAAGTGGCAGTACCGCCGTTTGCGGTGAGAGCCTTCACTTCCCCGGAAAAATAAGCGCGCTGTTTGTCGTCAAACTCGGCGATGGGGAGGTTCACTGTCACATCATTCGAATAGCTCACAAGCCCAACATAGTGTTCCGACCCGATATAGGCCGAAGAGCTGATAAGGGATTCCTTCAGTGAATTAAGGGGCTCGCCGTCCATGGAGCCGGACACATCGGCTATGAACACCGCGGCGACCGGCTTGCCGCCGTTCTTGTTCTGCTTCCAGATCTTCTGAGCGGACACATAATCCGTCCCCGTCATCCCGGGATCCTGTGAAACGTACTCGTCATGGCGGTTGAACCCTTTTTCCGTAGCGGATCTCTGGCTCTCGTCAGACTTGCAGTAATCTACGAACATCCTGGCTGCTTTCTTCTCATCATCGCTGTCCCAGTCGAATACATACACGGGATGATCGTGCCTGATCCCCGCGGGGATATATTCATATCCCTTTAATTCGGGGGTGTTGATGTAAGCCTGCTCCTCCATGACCATGGCGTTTACCAGACCCTTCTTTGCGGAATTCCTGAGGACAGAGGTGGTGTACGCCACGGGCGGGGAACTCTTCTGATATTCGAGCAGGGCTGATGAAGCCTTGTCGGAAAGGGGATCCGAGGGGTCGAAGGCCTTCAGCATGGCGCAGAGTATATTAAGCCCCGTACTCGAAGTGTAGGGATTTGTATAGGCAAATGTGAGCTCCCCGGCATTTGCGGCCTGCAGGACGTTGGCCACGGTCGCTTCGCCGTATTTGGATGAAAATGAATCATAAACATCCCTTTTGATCAGGAGTCCGGCGGTGTTTCCCGCTATCCGGTCCTCTATCTTTTCGATCCCGATGCCCGATGCCTCCAGCATCAGACCCCATGCGTAATTGCTGGGCACAAATACCTGCGGCTGGTAGGCGCCGGCGTTTATGTATGTGACCACCTCGCCTGAAGTGATCTTTCTCACGGACACGCTCACGCTCTTTCCGTCGATCTCGTATCCTTCCCTGTTAAAGCGCTTCGCCACCACGTTCAGCCAGTCGTCAGGCGCATCGGAACTCATCTCGGTGGCCGCTGCGATCTCTATATCGATCCTGCCGTTTCCCTGTTCCCGGATGGGAAAGGTATCTATATCAGCCAGCGCGGCGCTGTCGGACAGATCGTCGCTGTAAATGTCCATGACAGGGTTTGAGACCTCCCTGACCGACACCTTTTTCATAAGGACCGAAAGTTCCTCTTTTGCATCCTTTTCGGACATTCTGGGAGCGCCCTCCGTGTACACATCCGAAGCGCCGCAGCCCGTCAGAGCCGAAGCAAAAAGGCACACTGAAACAGCAACCGTAAGCAATCTCTTTTTCATTCCCCTGCCTCCCTGATGGAATCAAGAATAGTATCTCTGTATCTTTCAAGCATCCGCATGTCGGCCTTTCCGCTCTGATTATTCAGGAAATCCGCCATGGCGTACACAAAATCCCTGGTCTGCGTGAGCAGCTTCTGATTCTCCTCTTTACATTTCATAAGCCTGACCCTGACTTCATCGGCGGCGTCATCATCCGCCACTTCCATAAAGTTCAGTACATTTCTCACATTCCTGCATATGTACTGCTCTACCTGGTTCAGCACATCCTCGGAATTGGAAAGCGCCTCTGCGCCGTTATTCAGGAGCAGATTCCTGAGCCGGTCCTGATAACTGTCCATCTGCTCCATCTGCTCGACGCACTCATAGATCTGTTCATAGGCAAAGGACCACCTGCCCCTGCTCTCTTCTACCAGGAGTTCCTTTACCGTCCTTGCGTCCAGATCACCTCTGACCGAGAGTTTTGCTTTCCTGCGCCTCTCCTCCTCGGCGTCTTCCTCATTTTTCGCCTCGTTCATGGCCTGTTCATGAAGATGCTTTTGCCGCTCACGATAGAAGACGGCCTGAATAAGGGCGTTACAGATAAGAGCAACCGCAAAAAGCGCTGCAAGAGCGATCATGGCTGCATTCCAGGTGCTGAGACGGTAGTACGTGATTATATTATCCCTGTTTGTCAGGACGTAAATAAGGGCGGCCAGGATCACAGCCAGAACAACAAGGGCCGCTATCCCAAATCCTTTCAGTTTATTTTGCTTTCCTTCCATAAAGCCTCCCTGAATCTGCGCATGGTCTCGGACTGTTCGGACTCCCTGACGGCATCTCC
Organism: Lachnospiraceae bacterium; assembly: GCA_016288705.1. Lineage (GTDB taxonomy): Bacteria > Bacillota > Clostridia > Lachnospirales > Lachnospiraceae > JAEELB01. The sequence continues at coordinate 3,872 of JAEELB010000208.1, forward strand.
CGCGGCATCCGCGCCGTCCAATGCCTCCAGCGTTCTCCTGAGCCCCTCGGCCTCCATGTGAAGCACTGCCATAAGCTGAGACGCCACGGCTCCCGACACCTCAGAACCACTCATTTCCGGATCCTTATCCCGGGAGTCTGCTGCCGGATCTGAACCGTGCGCGGAAACGCCTCCCGCAGAGGCAGCTTCATCCTTCAGATCTTCGGCGGTCTTTATAAGGAACTTCCCCCTGAGTCTCAGGATATCAAGCTCCTCCGTATCCATTCTCCCCGCGCTCTTCCTCACCTTTTTGAGGAAATCATCGATGTCGTCAAGGGTCTCCATGACCCGTTTCTGAAGATCACACATGAACCGATTATACCACAAAGCCTATGATCACTCAATCCGTCCCGCATGCAGCATAAAACAGAGCCGGGGAGAAACCGGTCCAAAAAGGCATCAATCCGGTTTGGCTCAAATATCCGGATATACATGCGTCACTTTACTGTCAGTTCACAAGCTTTCAAGCAGGCTCGTTGTGACCGGACGTTTTTATCCTATCATATTTCAGGCAAGGGTCAACTGAAACTGACGTGTTTTGATTGACTTCCGCCGGAGCCTGTTATAAGATTAGTACAACTTCTTGCAGTTACTCAAATTTTTCCCCATTGATCGTTTTTTGTTTGCTATGATTCGGAGGTATTTCATCATGAATAATGACCGGAAATTTACGGGTATCAAAGCAAAGATCCTTACTCCCATCCTTATAGTTGTGATCGTGACGGTCATCACATCGGCTGTTTCGATCTCTTCTATGCTGAAAATGCAGAACAATATGCGTGTCCTGCAGCAGAAGACCATCCAGGAGATGGAAGACATCGAACAGATCAGGTATCAGATCCTCCATACAGCCGAGATCCTTACGGATGTCTCCGCGACCCATGACGGCGCAGGCTTTGAAGAGGCTGCGGAATTCAGGGATGAGATAAACACCCTGATCGACGGTATCATCGCCAGAGACCCGTCAAAATCAGCCCAGTGGGAAAGCATCCGCGAACAGTACCAGGGATTCTACGACATGCTGACGCTGATGGCCAACACATACATAAATGAAGGCATAGATGCGGGAAACGAGATCATGGAGCAGGTG
>JAEELB010000017.1 GCA_016288705.1 Lachnospiraceae bacterium
AGATCTCCTTGGCCTCGGTCATCTGATCGAGGGTCTCCTTCAGTCTGCGGATCGCATCCTCCAATGTGATATTATCCAGCTGCGCTCCGGCCACATTCATATGACCGCCGCCGCCCAGCCTTTCCATGATGATCTGTACATTGACCTCATCGATGGATCTGGCTGAAATATAGATCTTATCCTTGTATTCGGTGAGCACGAAGCTGGCCTTGATCCCGGTGATGTTCAGCAGCTCGTTGGCCGCCTGGGCACCGATGACCGTAGGTGCGCTGGTGCGGTCGGCATTGCAGGTAGAGATGGCAAACTCATTCAGATAGATCCTTGCCTGACCGACAGCATCCGCCCTGGCACGATAATCATCCGCATTCTCCCGGAACATCTTCCGGACTCTGGTCACGTCCGCACCGCTGCGCCGAAGGAACGCAGCCGCTTCAAAGGTACGTACTCCCGCCTTGTTGATAAAGTTATTGGTGTCCACAACGATACCGGCATACATACAGTCGGCCTCTACGCCCCGGACCTTGACGCCGTCCCCGATATACTGCAGTACCTCCGCAACCATCTCGCAGGCGGAGGAAGCATAGGGTTCCACGTAGGAAAGGGTGGCGTTTTCGATGACCTCTTCACCCTGTCTGTGATGATCCAGCACCACTACAAACCGGCAGGTCTTCAAAAGCTCGGGACACTGGGTCCGGCTGGGCTTATTCACATCCACTACCACAAGCACGGTATTGGCATCCGCCATAGCCATGGCCTGCTCGTTATCAATGACGGTAACCTCTTCGGGATCCAGCCCGTCAAAGGCTTCCACCCAGGGCTTTGTGGTGGCGTTGATCTGATCGATGACGATATAAACGCTTCTTCCCAGGGCCTTGGCGATCCTATAGATACCCACGGCCGCTCCGAAGGAATCCACGTCCGCATCCTGATGGCCCATGACCATGACCTTATCCTTTGTGGTGATGATCTCCTTAAGGGCAAGAGCTTTGACACGTGCCTTGACCCGGGTATTTTTCTCCACGGTAAGACTCTTTCCGCCGTAGTAATTCACACCCTCGGGGGTCTTGATGACCGCCTGGTCACCGCCGCGGCCCAGAGCCAGATCGATGGAAGTTCTGGCAAACTCATAATTCTGTCCGTAGGAAAGACCGTCGGATCCGATACCGATACTCAGCGTCACGGCCATGTCGTTACCGATGTTTACGGTCTTAACATCCTCCAGCAGATCAAAACGGTTCTCCTGAAGCTGCCGCAGGGACTGCTTGCGCAGGATCAGGAAGAACTTGTCCTTTTCCATCTTACGCACGATCCCGTCATAGGAGGCGAAGTACTTGTTGAGCTTTCGCTCGATCAGCGCCGTCAAAAGTGAACGCCTTACCTCCTCGATACTCTCCAGAGCTTCCTCGTAATTATCAATGTACAAAAGTCCCACGCAAAGAGACTGGTTATCGTTCTCCCGAAGTGCCAGCTTCAGCGCCGTTTCATCGAAGAGATACAGCGCGATCAGACAGCCCTCGTATTTGCCGTCCGCCTCGAAGATATCACTGTTCTCCACCATCTGGCTTAAGGGGATCCGACGCATCTTGGCTGTGTATTCCCTCTCGTCAAGGGAGAAGCCCACCTCCGTCATCTCATCCTTTTTCTGCGGAAAACGATCCGCCGTCAGAGCGGGGAAAAGTGTCCTTATATCCTTTGAAAAGCCCTTGGGCTTGCCGGCAACCGTTTCAAACTGGCGGTTTGTCCAGATCACCTTGCCGTTCTCGTCCAAAAGAGCCGTGGCTACCTCGAAGTCCCAAAGGAGCTTCTTCTGGATCTGTCCGTACTGCGTGGCGAAGCTGATCAACTCGTTCATCAGCACCGATTTGCTGAAGTTCACGTAGAACAGCATCAGGATCAGATAAAATACCACAAAACCGGACAATACCAGACCGGCTTTCACATTGATCGTATAGATCCAGACATCAAGAGCGGCCAGCAGTACGCCCAAAAGGAGCGTGGCCTGCATAAACAGCTGCAGCCGTCCTGTCAGTCTCAGTTTCTGTTTCATGCAACATCCCTCTGTGATCGACCTCTCGTGCCCGTGAACAATCTGGCTTTGAGGTCATTTTGCAAAACCAAAATCAGAGTTATTATATCATATATCTCGCTTTTCGTATAGTGCGAAAACAGGATCAGGGGGTATAAGGCTCGTAAACAAATCGCAGGACATCATTTTTGTCCGCATACAGTACCAGAAGCCGCTCCGAATTCTCCTTCAGCCACCTCCTGAAATCCTTGGCATTTTTATATTTGTAGAACATTCCCTCCTCCGGATACTGGACAAAACAGGAGGTGTCCTCCGGCAGAGTATAGGCCTTATACCGGCCGTCTGCCTCCACGATGGCATAATCATTGGTAAGCTCCGCAGGGTCGATGCCGTACTGCTTCATCTCCTCCTCATCCGCGGGCCCCAGCCAGATCACCTCGTCTGCCATGAGGCTGTCGCCTTCGCCTGCCTTGACATTGGCGTAGAACTTGTGAAGCTCCGACTCCCCGATGGGCTCCTCCGCTGCCATGGACAGATGATCCGGCCTGCCCTTCAGCTGCAGGGTTTCCAGGATGAAGCTAATGGCTTCGGAGTCAACCAGGGTATCATACTCCGACATGTTAAAAACAAACATATAAGCATAGTTCCCGATCTGGGTCAGCTTGGCCGTACAGCTTCTGGTATCCTCATTGCTGCCTATGGTCCAACCGGCGTAGATACAGGGTGTTCCTTCCGTATAGATCATGCCGGCTCTGTCAAACATATAGCTGCTGCGATCCAGCACATACAGGTCCTTGGGCTTCTGACTGAAGACCTTCTCGATACACTGCTCCGTGAATTTTTCACTGTCGTCATACATTCCCGCATCGCCCTCTTCAAGAGGAAAGCAGGTGTTGACCAGATAAGCGGTATATCCCTCGTCGGCATCCTCAATGCGATAGGTCCCGTCCTCATTCATCTCGCTCTTTTCATTCTTAAGCCCGGGAAAAGTGCCCCTGGCGGAAAAGAAATTTACATTCTTTTTGCCGTCATACTGGCTGTAAAAACCGTTCCCCTCATCGGGGTTGAAAAGCCCGTAAAAAGGAAGTTCTTCCGGAAGCACCTGATAATAATCATCCTCCAGATAACAGCCGAAGAACATGGGGGTGATCCAGTCCATATAATCCTGGGAAAGATCCTCCACGGGCATACCCGGCAGATACAGCCGCAGCGAATTTGCATTCAGCAGACCATAGGGTCCGGTATAGATGAATTTCGTACCGTCTATGATCTCTTCCTCGTTTGCCTTTCTCTCACAGGTGATCTCATCGATCTTCAGCTCATAGGAAAAAGGGGTGATCATCTTTTCTTTTTTCAATTTGCCCTGAAATACACACTGGTACATGGTGCCGTTGTCATACCCTTCTCCGGTCTCACCCATGTTGGCATCATAGTATTCTCCCGAAAAAGTGCCGTCGGGTTCAATGGTCAGAGCCGTCTCCCAGGCCCCTGCACCGGAACAAAAATGAAAGCTCCAGTCCGATAAGCGGGAAAAGAGCTGCTCCTCGGACAGCTCCCCTTCTTCAGGATCCGGTGCCTCAGGCTCTTTCACTTCTTCCTGATCCTCCGTCTGAGCATCATCTTCTGCTGCGTTTTCATCGGCTGCTGGAGTCTCTTCCTGCGAAGTCCCGTCGCTTTCAGCGGTTTCCTCCTGCGCCTCGCCGGTATCCTCCGCCGGCATTTTTGTCCCGCAGCCCGTCATCAGAAGAGCTGCCAAAAGAATGACACCCGCAGCCTTTAAACTCCCGGTCTTTATTTTTCTCATAAGCTCCTCCCTCACTATGAAACGATCCGGTCCCTTACCTGCGGGGACCGGATCCTTACTTCTCATATGGTCTTTATAACTCAGTTCGTCAGGCCCACGATCTCATCCAGTTTTGCCACCAGCTGACCGATCTCCGGTTTGGTGAGCTGTGCATCTGCGCCTACGGCATCTCCCTTTCTGCGGGTCTCATCATTGATGGTGGAGGAAAAGATCACCACGGGTATATCCTTGATCAGCGGATCGGATTTGATCAGCTTGGTGAGCCTGTGTCCGTCCATCTGGGGCATCTCGATATCCGTAATGACCAGCTGGGCCTTCTCCAGGATCGTTCCGTTGTCTCTCCACTCACAGAGAAGATCCCAGGCCTCCTGCCCGTTTTCGGTACGGATCAGTCTTTCATAACCGGCGGTCTTAAGGGACTCCGTGATCAGACGGCAAAGAAGCT
>JAEELB010000209.1 GCA_016288705.1 Lachnospiraceae bacterium
GGCCCACTACCTACCAAAGTAGGTATTTTGAAAAAAACGGGATCTCAAAGCACTGAGGGTAAAAAAAGCAGCCCATGCCATACGGCATGAGCTGCGGCCGATGTATCATACCTACGCCGTCCAGCTGAACACCGCCAGCCTGTTGTTGATATTTCTGCCTATGAGGGCAAACAGTTTTCCCCGGATCGAATACTTCTTCATTTCCTCGTTGTAGCTCCTTTCGGAGACATATTTCAGGCGGGGTTCCAGTTCAAGGTATTCTCTTCCCGACCTTGTCCCCCACCCAAATGTTGCGTTTGTGTTCTTTACCGCATCATGATGGCTCCCGTGTTTTTCAAGGAAAGGGGAATGAAGCTCAGCGAGCAGATACCCTTTCGGAAAACTGTCACAAAGCATTTTAAGGCAGGTCTTAACCTGTTCTTTTGAAAAATATTCCAGCACGCCCTCCATAACAATGATCGTCATGTCTCTTTCGGGGAGATCCCTTGTCCATCCCCCGTCAAGGGCGCTGCCCTCAAGCATTATGCACCGTTCTCTGTCTTCATACACCTTGCGCCTCACTGCGATCTGGTCTGGCAGATCCACGTCATACCATATGATCTTTCCGTTATCGACCTGGGAAAACTTATCGTCAAACCCGCACCCGAGATTGATGCACAGAGCCTCCGGATACCTTTTTATCAGCCTTTTCAGCTCGTTGCGGAACATGATGGTCCTTGCCACTACGCCTTCATGGGACAGGAAAGGATCAAATTTGCTGACATCCACTCCGAGAGTGTCGATTATCTCCTTTGCTTTGGGATCTTTGATCCTGGCGTTTGGCCTGACCGTCTCACTTGCCTTGATCGCCAGAGGGATCAGGGCTGTCTCCTGTACATCTCCGAATTTCAGATCCATTGTCCGTTTCTCCTTTCTTGTTGGTTAGTAATGACTAACACCTGGTCCTAATTAAAGCCCTGCCACCCGGCAGAGCATCCGTGCGGGACCCGTAAGACTTCCCCGCTCCCGTAAGACTACATCTTTCTTTGGCCACTGTCAAGTTCCGTGAGATCCGGTTAACGTTCAATCCTCCGTCAGAAACCAGTCATCGGCCTCCTCATCGTAGTAGTAAACAGCATCCTCGTACTCATCATAGAAGAACATGGTGTCGGTCTCATCATCGTAGAGATAGATATTTCCGTCTTCAACCAGATACCAGATCTCCTCTTCATAATCGTATTCCCAATCCTCGGAATCCTCGTCCCTGTCGCAGGTCTCCCAGCCTCCCCCGTAGGTCCCCCAGCCGCACCAGGACTCCTCAAAATCACTGTAATCGCAATAATCATCGCTTCCGCTGGCGCTGACAAACCCTCCGAGCCAGTCGATATACTCCTTATCGAATCCGCATTTCGAATATACACTGACCAGCCTGTTATAAAAATCCCTGTCTCCGTAAGGGAGTGAGACGGCGAGGCCGGTAAGCTCATTTTTGTCTGAAGTGTGGCCGAAATACGCCACGCAATTTTTAAGTGAGATCTTGAGATCTTCGGTGAGTTTTCCTGTTTCGCCTGCATTCTCCACGATGGACAGCATGTCGCTGACGTAATAATCATCCATGGTGACAAAGCTCTCATCATCCGCCCAGTCGCTGCAAAATTCTTCCATAAAGCCTCTGCCGATAGCCTTGTGGAGTTTGCTGTAATTGGAGCCGGTAAGCCTGTCCGTGTTTTGATAGGCGTAATCCTTCCACCTGGTCATCAGGTCCGGAACGGCCCCTTCATTTACGAGGACCATTGTTGAAGAGCCTCCCGCAAGGTAATTTTTATCATTCGCACTTATCATGTCGTCTATGATCCTCTTCCCCAGAAGCGGGCCGGATATCCCGGGATTTGATTCAAACAGTTTCATCCATTCCGTATATGACCATCCGAGCCCCGACTCAAAATCCTCGGACAGGACCGAATATCTGCAGAAGGGCGAGAGGACATAACAGGTCTCAAGATTAGCCATTATGCAGCAGTCCATCCCGATGATATCGAAACCCACGTCGGAGTTTTCGCGAAGCGCGCTCTGTATCTCATCTAGGGTCAGAGACGACTCATCGCTCTGCCATTCGTCGTATCCGAAGCCGTATACCGGGCCTCCGCCGTGATCCCATAAGATGAGCATATACCTGTCAGCGGGAAAGTTCTTCTTTCCGAAATCGATGAAATCCGAAAGAGTCTTTGATACGGTACAGTCCAGCTGTCCGAGATCGTCTTTGATGAGTTTCAGTTCTTTATTTTTGATCTGGTAGATCTGGGAGGTTTTTGAAGAGATGCCGTGATCATGCCATTTTTTCGTCCCCATGGTCTGGATTATGACATTCACGTTATTCCCTATGCCGGATCCGAGCATCTCGGAAATATCCGAGGATGCCTCACCGGCCTTGGTCTCGAGATCCGACCCGTTCATATATATGAGGATGGTAGCTGATCTTATGTTACTGCCGGCGCTTGCGGGAAGGACATCGGGTGTCGGCTCCGTCTTGTGCGGAGTCTGCGGGTTTGCGGTATCGCCGGTCTCTTCCGCATGCATCGATCCGGTCATTTCCCCGATCTCACCCGTCGTTTCCTCATCATCCCAAAAGTCGTCGCAGCCGCAGACAGAGAGCGCAGCCAATATGAAAATGAGCAGAAATACCAAAAATCTTTTTTTCATATCCTTTTCTTTCCGACTGTTGCTCTCGGAAGAATGCCGATCCCGGGATGTTAAGACATATACTCCACCTCGACCCTTTTCTGGGGTATCCGTATATCCGAGCGCTTTTCCGCAACATCTGCGCAGTACTCCAGGGTCTTCTGTATCTTTCCCGCAAGGATTTCTACCAGTTCCCTGTATCTGGGTTCCTTAAGCCTTACATGAAGGATTATCCTGTCTTCCGTGACCTCTATCTCCCTGATGGACTCGTGAGTTCCGAAAGCGTCGATATCAAGCTGGTCCGTCAGGGACGATGTGTCATAGATAAGGGTGGGATTGCGCTCCACTCCCACATCTATCTCATCGGCGATCCGGAGTACCGCCGCCAGCATGCCTGTGCGGATCACGCCGTGGGAAGTATTCATATCCGGGTATTCCTTTTCATCATAAAGATCCGTTTTCCGGTGCCCTCTGGAAACCTGAACGATGGCAAATCTGACGTCTTCATCCGGTATGTCGAAAAGATCCGCGTACTTATTTATGAACTTCCCGCTGAACTCATGGTGAAAATCCCGGATGATCCTGGTCTCATCGGCATCGGGGAATCTCCTGAGATATGAATCCAGATCTATCTCCTTCGTAAATGATTCAAAATGCTCTCTGGTAACCCCCATTCCCACATCATGAAGATAGCATGACATTGCCAGGACGTAGCATTCGATGAGGCTCAGGGAATACACCTGCTGTCCCAGGATCAGATTGCAAAATTCCAGCACGCCCGTACTGTGCATTATGGAGTGATCGGTGAAATGAGGGAACCAGGTCTGAAAAGAATCCAGCAGATGCCTCAATACCACCTTGCAGTCGTCGACACGTTTGTGAAGGGCTTCGTCCTCCTCCATAAGTCTGGTCTCGATCAGATAATTGTTCATTCCGTCTCTTTCGCTCCTTTAAGCTCCTGCATTTGATACAAGATTCCGGACAGGCTTACTTTGTCCTGAGATCACCGTGAAAGAACACAGCGACGGTACCGGGGCCGGTATGACTTCCGATAGTGGCTCCTATGGGGAATATCCGTACCTTTCCGTCGAGGTTGGGAAACTTCTCTTCGATCATATCCGCAACGAATCTTGCATCCTCATAGCAGTCGGACTGGGAGATAAAGCACTTCCCCGAATAATAAGTGCCGTTGTACGCATGCTCGGCCATCTTTGCCACTATCCGCTGGGATACCTTTTTCTTGCCCCTGATCTTTTCTCTGGGGATCAGGAGCCCGTCGCTGTCCATGTTTAACAGAGGGCATATCCCGAGAACGTTCCCGATGGTCCCCGCAGTCTTCGACACCCTGCCCCCACGGATATAAAAGGTGAGATCCGTTGAAAAGAACCAGTGATGTACATGGAGTTTATTTTTCTCGGCATATTCATGCAGTTCGTCTATCCCCATGCCCTGATCCCTCAGATCCGCCAGGCTGTCCACAAAAAGCCCGTATCCGCTGGATGCTCCCAGGGAATCGACTATGTATATCTTCCGGTCAGGATATTCTTCCCTTAAGTTTTCAGCGGCTAGACGGGCCGAATTCACGGTGCCGGTGAGTCCGCCGGACAGGGTTATGTGTATGATGTCCCTCCCCTCTTTGAGAAACGGTCCGAAGAACTCTTCGTATTCCACAACGCTCACCTGACTGGTCTTTGTCTCCTCCCCTTCAAGCATTCTCCGGAACAGCTCCTTCGGGGGAACTGACTCACCCATATCATCCAGATACTGGGTTCCTCCCAGTTCGAAATGGAAATAAACCACGGGAATATTTCTTTTTGCAAAGTATTCCTTCGACAGATCGCTTGACGAGCAGCAGCTCAGTACATAATCGTTCAAAGCAGTTTCCTCCTTACACCGTTCACAACTATACAGATTTATTTCGGAACGCGATCCGGTCCCGGATCCTCCCGGCTTTCATATCAAGTCCGGCCCGTCATCTCTATCCCGATGCCGGCTTTATACCCGGCGAGATCAGGGTCTCAAGGGTTTCAAACAGGCGGTCGGGCTCGATGGGTTTACTCAGATGAGCATTCATGCCTGCCTGAAGGGATCGTTGTACATCTTCATCGAACGCGTTGGCTGTCATGGCTATGACGGGCACGGTCTTTGCATCCCGGCGGTCCATATTTCTGATGGATTCCGTAGCTCCCAGTCCGTCAAGGACAGGCATTCTGATATCCATTAGGATCGCGTCATAGGTACCTTCCGGAGAACCGTAAAACATTTCCACCGCGATCTGCCCGTTCTCGGCGTGATCTACCACCATCCCTCTTGAATCAAGGAGATTTTTCATGATCTCCGCATTTATCATCATATCCTCTGCCACAAGGATACGCTTCCCGTTGAGATCCGCTTTCCTTGGTTCGCCTTCTGCGATCCTCTTGCCGGTGATGGCCTTTCTGAATTCATCAAGGACCGTGTACGAGGAGAGGGGCTTTGAAATAAAACCGTCAACTCCGGCGTCTCTGGCCTCATCTTCGATCTCATCCCAGTTATATGCAGTGAGGATGACCACAGCGGCGTTATCCTCATTTTGCCTGCGTATCCTCCGGGTGACCTTTATCCCGTCCTCTTCGGGCATCTTCCAGTCTACCAGGATCAGGTTGTAGGCTTCGTGTCTGGCGTCCTCGATGCGCAGCATTTCCAGCGCTTCCTGCCCGCTTGTGCAGGTGTCCGCAAGGATCCCCTCGCTGTCCATGACTTCCTTTGCCTGTCTCAGCGCTTCCGGATCGTCGTCGATGATCAGCACATGCAGGTCCTGAGGCCTGATATCATCATCTCCTGAGGAAGATTCTTTGTCCGAGATCCTGAGAGTGACGGTCACCACAAAGGTAGTGCCCTTCCCCTTTTCGCTGTCCACTTCGATATTGCCGTTCATCATTTCCACGATATTTTTTGCAATGGCCATTCCCAGCCCGGTGCTTCCGTATTTATTTACCTGGGTCTCATCCTCCTGAGCAAAAGCCCCGAAGACTTTCGGCAGGAATTCCTTGTCCATGCCTATGCCGGTGTCCTGAATGGTAAAGCGGATGCTGGCATTGTCGCCAAACTCATGCAGCGGTTCCACAAAAAACGTGACAGAGCCGGGAGCCGGTGTATATTTTACGGAATTTCCGAGTATGTTCAGAAGGACCTGCTTGAGTTTCATGTCGTCCCCGATGTAATAGTCATCCACCTGCCCCATTATGACGCACTTATAGGTCAGGCCTTTTTCCTGACACTGTCCCCTTATCATGGCGTTGATCTGATCGAGCATGTTGCGGAACGGGAACTCCTCATTTCTGATCACCATACGGCCGCTTTCTATGCGGCTCATATCCAGGATATTGTTGATCAGGTGCAGGAGGTGATCCGCGCTTGCGTCTATCTTCTCAAAGGTTTCCCTTATATCCTCCGGGATATCCGGCTTGGAGAGAGCCAGGTTTGTCAGTCCGATTATGGCGTTCATGGGAGTCCGTATCTCGTGGCTCATGGAACTCAAAAAAGCCGTCTTTGCCACATTGGCCTCCTCCGCCTGATTTAGCGCGTCCGAAAGAGCCGCATTCTTTTCAAGCTCTTTTCTGGTCTCACTGTCCACATCGGTGAAGCCCACTCCCACGGCATGTATAATGCCGTCCGGGGAATCCGCCGCGCGTGACACGCTTGCCATCCTGAGCAGCTCATAATGCTCGGTCTCATCCCAGTTTGCAAGATACCTGTATGAGATCAGGGTGGACGCCGCAAGAGCCTTGCGTATGTTTTCCGGCTTGATAAATTCCAGGAAGCCCTCCCTGTCGGATGCGGCCACATATTTTGTTGCATATTCCGAGAATCTCTTTGAAAAGCAGAAATGATCCCCTTCATGAACGCCGCCCTTCAGTTCCGAATTGGCCCTGTAGCATATGGCGCTGTCCCTGTCCAGATCCACATAATACACGCTTCTGTAATCCGAAGCCATGGCGTTGATCATCTCATCCGACTCGTGTTTTTCTCTTTCCTGCTCAATAAGCTTTTCCTGAAGCGCGAGTCTTTCCTCAAGTTCTTTTTTCATCCGGCCGGTCTGCCGGACCTGGTACGCTGCGATCAGCGTTGCGACAGCCACCAGCACTATCACGACCACGATAAAATGATTCCTGACGTAATTCATCATGGTGATCTTTTCGTCAGGAAATGAATAGGACACAAGCGAACCTTCTATGATGGCTCCCGGTACCAGATTCGCCGTTTTATTCAGGATCGAATAGAGCTCTACATCTCCCTTTCTGACCGCAAATGAAAGCTTCATGGAGTCTCCGGTGGCAAGGGCGGAAAGGCCGTATTTCTCCTGGACCTCCTCCGTCAGCGCATTCCGGTAGCTACTGATCAGGGCCGCATCAAGCTTTTTCCCTGCGACTGCTCGAAAACAGTCCTCGGTGCTTTCGTAAAACGCCACTTTCCAGTTCGGAAAAGTGTCTTCGACAAACATCTCATCATTTATGAAACCGGTCTTTGTGCCTACTGTCAGTTCCGTATCCTTTGACAATACGGGATGTTCCAGTTTCGGGACACAGACATACATTTCCGTATGCATGACGGGAGATGTGATGAGAATGCCTCTGGATTCACTGTCATAGGCGCTCATATTGACCGGGAACACACAATCCACTTCCCCCGAGGCAAGGGCCTTCAGAGCTTCCTCGGTAGTAACATAGGGCTTTGTTTCAAAATCTATCACCGCATTCTGTGTACAGTCGCGGGCCAGGGAGAGGAAGTCACCCAAAGCCCCGGTAAGCTCTTTTGCGTCGTCATCGTGATCACAGAAAGGGAGATAATCATCGATATATCCGACGCTTATCGCGCCGTGCCCCGAGATCCATTCAGCCTCGTCGGACAACAGAAACGCATTCACGCCGGAGCTGCGGGAATTCTTTGCGTAAAGCTCCTGAGCGTAATAAATGTTTTCATCCTGTATCCTGCCCAGGGCATAGTCCAGATCGTCAAGCAGGTCATGACGGTTTTTATTAACCGCAAAATAGAACTCCGACTCTCCTATCTTCTCGATGGGGATGTATTTATCTATGTCGCCGTAGGCGTCCAGCGTAAGATATGCATCGATCTCGCCGTCCACAAGCATCCTGAGGGATTCCTGCTCGGTTCCCGTAAGCAGCACGATCTCGGCGTTTACTTCATGTTCCTCTTCCCACTCCCGGAACATCTCTTCCTGTATGCTCCCCTGATTGATGCCCACTTTCTTTCCGTTCAGGGTGCGGTGCTGTCCTGGCTTTATCCGGTCATTGTCCGGGACGACGAAGAGATAATAAGACTCGGCGCCCATGGGATAAGAGGGAAAGAGCATGTCCTTTGTGCGTTCTTCGGTATAGGAGACATCGCTCATAAGATCGAGCCTGCCTTCCTTTAACATCTCAAGTAGCTCCGGCCAGCTCCCCTCCACGTATTCGTAGTCCCAGCCGGTGTAGGCAGCGATCTTCTGCTGATACTCGTAAGCGTAGCCGGAGCGCTTCCCGTGACTGTCCAACCGGTTAAATGAGGAATCATACCATCCCACACGGACGGTCTTTTTTTCGGGGGCGGATCCGGCGGCGTGAGCAGGCAGACAATGCGCCGGAAGCAGGCTGAACAGCAGACATGCGGCAACTATCAGCAGTATTCTTTTTCGTAGATTTGCCTTCATATCGTAGATTATACACTTTACGGGAGCATTATTGCAAATAAAGGACCCGGTCCCATGAATAATGAGACCGGGTCAAAAAAACCTCATATCATGACCGGAAGATCATTTCTTTCCGCCGAGATATGCGACAGTGAGGGGATTGCTGGGCAGTCTTCCCTCTTTGATCCCGTAATTGATGTAGTGATTGTAAAGTTTCTTCGGGTCTCTTCCCACGGACTTCACCACATCGGGATAGGCAGTGGCGTAATAATTTGCATCAAACAGAGCTCCGTTGGGGAGAACAATGATGCTGCCGGCTGCGATCTTATGGGCGTTCTGAAGAGCGAGAAGCTGCTGATAGTACGCTGCCTGAGCCTGGGCCTGGGCCTGAGCCCTGGCTGCGTCCTGCTGGGCCTTTGCTGCCGCAGCCTGTTCCTGGGCGCTCTTTGCTGCTGCCTTTGCCTGCTCAGCTTCTCTTTTGGCCTTCTCGGCCTCTTCGCGCTGCCTTTCAGCCTCTTTACGCTGTCTCTCGGTCTCTTCAGCCTGCCTTTTGGCCTTTTCCTTTCTCTCTTTCTCTTCGGCATCCGAAATGGCATCGGCTATTACGAGAGCAGTGATGATATCGTCTATATCCTCATCGCCGTCATAGTCATAGTCGTAGCCATTCTCATAATCATCATCCCAGTCAGCCTTCACGGGAACCGCTGCCGCAGTCGAAAAAACCGCCGCCGCGACGAGGACTGACAGGGATCCTACAATAAACCTGTTCTTCTTCATACCTGATCTCCTTTCTCACAAAATCCTGAATCGTCACTTAACGTCTGCATATTATACAGTATCGTTTTGGATACTGCAATTCATATTATTTATTATTTATACGATCCAAAGAGCCGCAGGGTTTATTCCCCTTCCTGCTGTTCCCCCTCAGGCTGTTCTTCGGCAGGCTGCTCTTCAGCGGGCTGCTCTTCAGCGGGCTGCTCCTCGGCGGGCTGCTCCTCCCCGCCTTCGGGCTTGTCTTCGGGAGTCTCAGGCTCAGGGCTTGTCTCGGGCTGAGGGTCCGGAGTCTTTGGCTTCGTGGTCCAGCTGTAGAAGAATGCATGATTGCCGATCATGGTATATTCGCTTATCCCGTAATAATCAGCGTAATACTTTGTCATAAAGAACAGATAATCACCGACGCGGGCTCCGTCAAGCACTTCCTGAGCCGCCTTTACGCAGGTGGAATTGGGCCCCCTTGCGATTATCAGTTCCACTTTCCCGGATCTGTATGAAGCAAACTGCATATTCTGGGTGATGACGCCGGTTATGGTATTGGGAAAGGCGGAGCTCTTGACCCTGTTCATTATCACCGAACCCACCGCAAGCTTTCCGGTGTAGGATTCGCCGTCGGCCTCAGCCTGTATGGTGGCCGCCAGCCATTCCAGTTCTGAAGCGCTGGCAGCGTACGACCCCGAAGTGTCCTCCCTCTTCATGGCAAGCCTTGCCGCGATCTGTCTGGCAAGTTCTGCCTGTGCCGCCGCCGTCTGGGCTTCGATAGCCTTCATCTGCTTATCCAGGGAGGCCAGCTGCTGATCGTAATCCTCTATCTTACGGGACTCGCTTGAGAGTGTGATATTCGTGGATTCAAGCTCGCCCATCACTACATCTGTCAGGTCCTCAAGCTCCCCGTACTTTGTGTCCAGATCTTCCTGATAGGAATTGAGTTCAGATTCCTTTTCATGAACGGCGTCGAGTTTTTTCTGAAGTTCTTCCTCCAGCGCCCTGCATTCGGACATCTTGTTCTGGTCGTACCTGACTATGGCGCTCAGATACTCCGTCCTGCTCATGAGCTGGTTGAAATTGCCGGACTCGAGTATCAGCATCATCATGCCCTTGGTGCCCCCGCTCTCATACACGTTCCTGACGCGTTTTTTGAGGAGAGCATATCTCTCGTCCCTCTGTTTCTGCACCTCGGACAGTTCGTTATTCAGTTTCACGATCTGGGATGAAACGTCGGACATCTTTTCCTCCGCATCCCTGATCTCGGCATCCAGATCGTCTAGCTGGTCCGAATAATCGTCTATGGTGCTCTTAAGGGAATTGCTCTGCTTCTGCAGGCTGTTCACGTTGCTCTCGGTGACATCCCTCTGTCCTTTAAGGGCGTTGATGGCTTCCCTTGTCTGCTGGGTCTGCTTTTCCAGTATTGAGATGGTCTCCTGGGTCCTTGCTTCATTGCCCTTCATGGCCTCGATCCGCTCGTCATATTCGTCGGCAGAGCAAGGCAGGCCCGGCAGCGAAAAAACCATCGCCGCCGAGAGGAAAAGGACTGTTATCGCCCTGAAGGCCTTTCTCATTACAGATCCGTTCATTTCCCTTTTCAGCCGAATTTCTTTATCACATCCACGGTGACATGTTTTCCCTGGATCCCGATCCGGACATCGTCGGCGAGGTTTGCGACCACGGACTTTTCAAGCTCATCCCAGTCCTCATCCGCTTCCTCCCCGGTCCCTTTTTCATCCTCTACGGATGCCCTGTAATTGTCCAGCGTCCAGTAGAACGCTTCATTCATTTCATAATCAAAACCCGAAGGCATCCCCATCATCATATATCCCTGCATATATTCGGGGGGCATATCCGTCAGATCCGAATCCCTCGCCGCCAGGAAACGGTCCACAACATCCCTCATCTTTCCCAGGACGCCCTTTGCAGCCTCATTTTTCCCGCTTTTGGACAAATCCAGGAGATTCTCCCTGACGTAACTGTCCACCTCGGTAAGAATGGCGAGATGAATGGTGCACTTCTTCCCTTCACCGATGAACTTAAGCGTCATCACGTGCTTTCCGGTGATCTGCCGGACCATGGACATGGTCTCTTCGGTAAGGAGCCGGAATCTCAGGGATTCCCTGTCTGTCAGGTTCATATTTCCGGCAAAGAATTCCGCTTCACGGAGTAACTCATCCATCTCGTCGTCAAAGCCAACTACTTTCATTTCCTCGGTTTTTACTATCATATCCAGTCCTTCCCTGTATCTCTCACACAACCGGTTCTCATTTTCCCACAGGCCGGCAGGCATTGACAGAATGCCTGTTCGACCTTACAATCCTCCTATCGGAGGTATTTTCCATGAATGATGACTCAGGCAAATATGATGATATGCTGGACCTTCCCCATCATGTATCCAAAAGACATCCTCAGATGCCCATGAGGAAAAGGGCCGCCCAGTTCGCGCCTTTCGCCGCTCTCACCGGATACAGCGAAGCGATCCGGGAGGCGGAAAAACAGGCGCAGGCTCAGTTCACGCCTTCCTGTCCTCATCCAGAGGATTCGTGAAGTAAGGGCCCTTGCTCTTATCGCCCTTGGTGCTCTTCCCGAAGGAGTAATCATTTCCGGGCAGGATGGCGTTCAGCACCACCCCAAGTATAGCCGCGATTGCCAGGCTTGTGAGGGTGATGGAGGTTCCCCCTATGTTAAAGGTAAGCCCCTCCGTAAATCCGAGCCCCGACACAAGTATCACCGCAGCGATTATCAGGTTTCTGGATTTTGTAAAATCAACCTGATTCTCCACTATGTTCCTCACGCCTATAGCTGAGATCATCCCGTAGAGGATGAAACTGATCCCGCCTATGATGGCTGCGGGCACGGAAGCGATCATCTGTGAGATCTTGGGTATGAAGCTCAGCACAACGGCGTAGATGGCGGCCAGATGGATCACCTTGGGATCATATACCCCTGATAATTCCAGAACACCGGTATTCTCGCCGTAGGTGGTGTTCGCAGGTCCGCCGAAAAGCGCCGCGATGCTGGTTGCAAGTCCGTCTCCCATAAGGGTTCTGTGAAGTCCGGGATCTTCGACGAAATTCCTGCCGGTGGTGGCCGAGATCGCAGAGATATCACCGATATGCTCCATCATGGTGGCTATGGCGATGGGCGCCATCACAAGGATCGCCGTCAGATCGAATTTTGCGATCTGAAAAGGAGGCAGGCCCACGACCGAAGCGGAAGCCACCCCTGAAAAATCAAGTATCGCGCTGCCGTCCGCGTTGGTGAATCCGGCAGCGTTCATTATAAGGGCGACCGCGTAGGATACGACGACTCCCAGGAGGATGGGGATGATCTTGAGCATTCCCTTTCCCCAGATATTGAAGATGACCACGGTCAGAAGAGCCACAAGGCCGAGAAACCAGTTGGTCTTGAAATTGTTCACCGCGCTGGGGGCAAGAGACAGACCGATGCAGATGATTATGGGACCCGTGACAACGGGAGGAAGAAAGCGCATGGACCTCTCTACCCCGACCGCCTTTATGATAAGGGCCAGGATTATGTACAGAAGTCCGGCTATCACTATTCCGCCGCAGGCATAAGGCAGCTTCTCGCCGTAACTCATTTCGGCAAACTTTCCGGTATTAAGCTCCGCAACGGTGGCAAAGCCTCCCAGAAAAGCGAAAGAGGACCCGAGAAAAGCGGGCACCCTGAGTTTGGTGCAGGCGGCGAAAATAAGCGTTCCTACACCGGCCATGAAAAGCGTCACCTGAACGGACAGGCCCTCGCCGTGAAAATAGGAGTTTACCAGTATCGGCACCAGCACCGTCGCCCCGAACATGGCGAACATGTGCTGCAGTCCCAGGATCGCCATCTTGGGCGCCCCCAGGGTCTTTGCATCATAAATCGCATTTTTGTTTCCGTCCATCAATACTCTCCTTTCCTGCTGAGCGGTTTATTTTATCCCTGATCCGTCTGGACTGATCAGAATCAAGATACCTGAAAAGCGCAGCGTAATTCTCATATCTTACGGGACTTATCTCCCCTCTCGAAAGAGCCTCCCTCACGCTGCAGCCGGGTTCCGTCACGTGGGCGCAGCCCCTGAACCTGCAATCGTTCATGTACCTGTCAAACTCATGATAATAAAGCCTGAGATCCGGGGGCTCGATAAAATCTATGGAAAGCGAGGTAAATCCCGGCGTGTCAAGCACGAAGGTATCGCCGTTAAGGGCGATGATCTCAGTATGTCTGGTGGTATTCCTGCCTCTCTTTGTCTTTCTGGAAAGCTCGCCGGTCTCCATTTTGGCATCCGGCCACAGCCTGTTGATCAGAGACGACTTCCCGACGCCGGAAGGTCCGGCGAGGACCGTGGTCTTTCCCTCAAGGCATTCCTTCAGTTCTTCAAGTCCGTCCCCCGTTTTTGCGCTGATGAACATAACCCTGCACCCGGAGCCCTCGTAGGCTTCCCTGTATACGCTGTTCCGGTCGACAGAGGAGAGATCGTTCTTATTAAACGCTATGACGCAGGGGACATCCTCATCTCCCATAAGGATCAGGAACCTGTCCAGAAGCGTCATGTCAGGTTCAGGATAGCCTAAAGAAAATATGATAAGTGCCTGATCCACATTTGCCGAAGCCGGCCGCACAAGCTCGTTTTTCCTCGGAAGCAGAGCCGTGATATTGCCGGCGGTCTTTTCATTGTCCTGAACGGGTTCCACCAAAACCTCATCCCCTATGAGAGGCTTTATCCCGTCCTTTCTGAATATCCCTCTGGCCCGGCACTCATAGGTCACGCGGTCCTCGGCGAACACATAATAGAAACCGCCTATGCCCTTGAGTATCCTGCCCCTCATATAAGCTCAGGACTGGGGCGTAAAGGTGACGCTCCGGGTCACCGTCTTCTGGGTGGTCTCCCCCTCAGTCACGGTCACGTTCCCTTCTTCATCCGTGGTCGACGTGTCGGGTCCCTTTACATCAAAGGTCAGGGTAAGGGTTCCCGTAGATGCGCTTATGCCGGTGATATTACCGGTTTTGTAAGGGAATTCCGTTACGGTTGTTGACAACAGCTGGGTCCCGTCCGAGGACGTGAGGACCACGTTCACCTCGCTGCCCTCCCTGTAACCCTCGTCTGCGCCGGGCGCCTCTATGGTCTGGTCCGCATAACTGTAGTAGATCTGCTCGGGTCCAAGGCTGACGGTCAGGGCTACGACCGTCTTCTTTTCCACCTCGGCGCCTACGTTGTAGCTCTGTTTGATAACGATGCCTGCGGGTACCGTACTGCTGTGTTCATGCACGGTCTCACCCACCGTGAGGCCTGCCTGGGTGAGCTTTACTATGGCGTCCGTCTCCAAAAGCCCCACGGTATCCGGAACGGTGACCTTTGTATTCTCGGCAGGAGCGCTGGGCTGTGCTGCCGGAATGCTCTGAACTTCAGTCTCGGAAGGGCCTGAACTCACAAATATGGTGATCACGCTGCCGGCTTCGCCCTTTGTGCCTGCAGCGGGACTCTGGGATATCACAAGCCCCTCTCTCACTGCAGAGTCTGACTGGGTGGAAACGGTGACCTCAAAGCCCAACTGCTCGAGGTTTGCCCTGGCCTCAGCCTGACTCAGTCCCGTAACATCCGGGAGTTCGATGCCCTTTTCCTCAACCTTGCTTACGGTAAGTTCGATCTCGGTGCCCGGCTCCACAAGCTCCTTAGGCTCAACGGAAGCAGACAGGACCACCCCGTCCTTTTCTCCGGGCTCATATCCCGTTATCACGGGAGTGAGGCCTATCTTCAGAAGGGCCTTCTTCACTTCCTCCACATCGCCCCCCACTACCTCGGGCATCTCCACCATAACCTCGGGTTCCTTTGAACCCCCGATTATCCCGAAGGTCTTCGCGGCTATCACGAGTACCACTATGCCGAGAATGGCAGCCGAGATCACCGCGATCATGGTCTTAAGGCGGTCGTTGTTCTGATCCCTGTAGCTGCGCTGGGGCTTGCGGTTCCTCTGGGAAGGCCTCTTCTTCCTCTGGACGCGTCTCGCGCCGCCCACGTAGTAATCGTCGTCTTCTTCGTCCTCGTAACGGCCCCTGCGGGGATCATAACCCCGGGCGTGCCTTTCCTCCCTGTAGCCGCCGTAATTCCCGTCGGGATCCGCGTCCTGTTCACCGTAGTCCCTGGATCTGCGCCTTATATCCTCCAGATCGTCCTCTGTCAGATTTCTGGTGGCCACATCCTCGTCGGTCCCCACATCCTTGACAAAATCGTCATTGGGATTGATGAGGCTCTGTTTCAGATCCGCTATGAGTTCTCCCATGTTCTGGTAACGTCTGTCGGGACTTTTCTGGCAGCACTTATTTACGATGCGCTCCACAGACACGGGCACATCGCTCACATAATCCCTTATGGAGGGCATGGGCTCCTGTATATGCTTTATCGCTATTGCCACGGTGGTGTCCCCGTTAAAAGGAACGCGTCCCGTCAGCATTTCAAAAAGCGTGATGCCGAGAGAATAGATGTCACTCCTCTCGTCGGAATAACCTCCTCTGGCCTGTTCCGGAGAGGTGTAATGAACGGAACCCATGACGTTTGAGGAAATGGTATTGCTGGAGGCCGCCTTCGCTATGCCGAAATCGGTGACCTTTACCTTGCCGTCCTTGGAAATGATTATATTCTGCGGTTTGATATCGCGGTGGATGATATGAGCGTTGTGTGCAGCCTCTATCCCCATGGATACCTGAATGGCAATGCTGACTGCCTCCTTGACGGAAAGCCTTGACTTCTTTTCGATGTATTTTTTGAGGGTGATGCCCTCCACCAGCTCCATTACAATGAAGGACACTCCGTTCTCATTTCCCACGTCATAGACATTGACGATATTGGGGTGCATGAGGCCGGCTGCGGCCTGAGCCTCAGCCCTGAACTTTGATACAAAGTTGACATTTTCCGCGAACTCCTGCTTCAGGATCTTCACGGCCACGTTTCTTCCCAGTTTCCTGTCCTTCGCCTTGTAAACGTCGGACATTCCGCCGGTCCCTATCTTCTCAAGGATCTCATAGCGGTCCGCTATGCTCATTCCAATCTTTATCATAAATCCTACCCTGATCTCCCTTCAGTCAGACCGCGAAGGGATCGATCACTATTACGGAGATATTATCCCTGCCTCCGCCGGCTTTTGCGCTGTCCACAAGCATCTCTGCCTTTTCTTCAACTGTAATGTCCCGGTTCAGTATATCCCAAATGGTCCTTGAATCCGTCATGTTTGTAAGCCCGTCGCTGCAGAGCAGTACTATATCGTCCCTCTCCAGCCGGACATGAAAACAGTCAGCATCCACATCTTCCTTGACGCCGACCGCTCTTGTGATGATATTTCTGTCGGGATGATTTCTGGCTTCTCTCCTGCTCAGCTCCCCGGCTCTCACCATCTCCTCTACCAGCGAATGATCCACCGTGATCTGTTGGAGCCTGTCCCTGCATACATAAAGCCTGCTGTCTCCGACGTTCACAACTTCCATATCAGTCCCGGAAATGGAACAGCACACTATGGTGGTCCCCATTCCCTTAAGGCCGATCTCGGATTCGGAGAGCCTGAATATGGCCCTGTTGGCCTCTTCAACGGCGTCCAGCAGGATGCTGCGGGCGCTTTCAAAGGAACTCTCCCTGATCCTGGAAAGCATGGTCTCAACGGCCACATCGGAAGCAGTGCCGCCGCCGTTGTGCCCGCCCATACCGTCAGCGACCACGAACAGACTGTCAAGCCTGCCCACTCCGAGGTTGCTGACAAAAACAAAGTCCTGATTATTCTCTCTCTTTAAACCGATGTCCGTTAAAGCAGACGATCTGATCAAATGGATTCCTCCAGTTTGCAACGTCTCAACTGTCCGCAGGAGCCCTGTATGTCCCTGCCGAGTTCTCTCCTAATAGTAACAGAAACATCTTTTTTTTCAAGTCTGTCACGAAACGCCAAAACACGGCTGTTTGAAGGTTCCCGAAGCGGCGAACCCGCGACAGGATTCATTCGTATAAGATTTACGTGAGCAAATGCCCTGTGCGCAAGGTCTGAAAGCATATCGGCATCGGGAATCCCGTCGTTAAACCCGGATGCCAGACTGTATTCAAAGGTCACCCTCCTCCCGGTCTTCTCCCGATAATAAATACAGGCGTCCATGATATCGGAAATGCTGTATTTCCTGGCAGAAGGCATTATCTTACGTCTCTTTTCGTCTGTGACCGCATGAAGAGAAACCGCAAGAGTGATCTTAAGGCCCGAGTCTGCGAGCCTCCTTATGCCCGGCACAACCCCGCAGGTGGATAGGGTTATGTCCCTGCGGCTTATGTTGGAGGCCTCTTCCGAAGACAGGGTTTCCGCAAATCTTATCACGTTGTCCAGATTCTCCATGGGTTCCCCTGTCCCCATGATCACGATATGGGAAATCCGCTCATCAGTCTCCCTTGCAAATGAATACACCTCTTCGAGCATTTCACCCGCTGTCAGGTTTCTCAGAAAGCCGTTCATCTGCGACGCGCAGAAAACGCAGCCCATCTGACACCCCACCTGGGAGGATACACAGACGGACAGCCCGTAGGAATACCGCATGAGCACCGTTTCCACCAGGGATTCCCCGTCGAATTCAAGCAGCAGCTTCTCTGTGCCGTCGGTTTGTGACTTAAGTAATCTCACAACCTTTCCGGGAGACAGGTCGTATTTTTCCTGAAGGGCAGTCTTAAGCTTTCCGGGGACATTCCCCATGCCGGAAAAGCCGGGTACGTATTTCCTGTGGAGCCAGCCGTATATCTGATCCGCCCTGTAAGCCTCGAACCCGGCGGATAAGACCTCAGCCCTCAGCTCCTCCATATTCAGGTCTCTCAGGCTCCTTTTCTCACTCATGGGCGGCGCAGCACACAATAATAAAACCCGTCGCAGGGATCCTCGCCGGGGATAAAGGTTCTTTCATCCAGGATATCAAACCCGTGTTTTCCCGTAAGGTACTTTGCATTTTCGGTGTTTTCCGCCAAAGTCAGGGTGCAGGTGGAAAGCAGGAGTTTCCCGCCGCTTTTCACGTATTTCGCCGCATTTCCCAGGATGTTCCTCTGAAGCTCCGTAAGCTCCCTGATGCTCTCCTCCGAAACCCTGAATTTCACATCACTCTTCCTGCCGGAAACGCCGAGTCCGGAACAGGGGATATCCGCGATCACTGCGTCATATGCATCGAGATGGTCCACGTTAAGCTTCGAAGCATCCTGCTCCTCAACGGTGATATTCGTAAGTCCCAGCCTTCTGGCGTTTTCCGAGACGGTTGTGAGCCTTCTGCCGTTCACGTCGCAGGCTCTCACGGTCCCTCCCTTGTCCAGAAATGAAGCGGCCAGACAGCTCTTTCCTCCCGGCGCGGAACAGAGATCCAGGACTCTTTCCTTCCCTTTGAGATGAAGGGCCTCCACCGCCAGTACGGAGGACGGGTCCTGCACCACGAAGGCCCCCTCTTCATACCCGGGGTAATCCTTCACATCTCCGCCTCCCTGAACATCATACACATCCCTGTGAAGAGGGTTTTTCTTCCATCCGGTCTGTTCTTCGCTAAAGAACTGCCTGTTGTAAACCTTCACGGACAGATTATCCTTTTCGGACAGAGCCCTGAACACGCCGGGGGCCTTGTCATCCCCCACAAAGGCTCTTATGAGAGACCCGGGATATGCGGGCATGGAATATCTGGTCTCCGCATCCGGCCAGGGGATCTCGTATTTATTTGCGGAAAGGTTCCTGAGAACGGCGTTTATGAAGCTCTTGACCCCCTCAAAGCCCTTCTCCCCCGCCACCGACACGTAGGAGTTCACGACCGCCCTGTCCGGAACGTCCATAAATAACAGTTCATAGGCTCCCGCTCTGAGTATCTGTCTCACGATGGGGCGCTGATCTTCCATCCCGTTTCTTACATATTGGGATAATGCGAAGTCAAGAGCGATCCTCATGGACGCAGTACCCAGGCAGAGCCTGTTGATAAAGGCCCTGTCCCTCACGTCCGCGATCTCCGTTCTGTTCAGATGATTTCTCAGAACGGTGTTCACGAACACATTTTTCTTTTCACTCTCGCACAGGATATCAACAGCCTCCAGACGAAGAGCAACGCCTTTCTTTTCTTCACTCATATGAGCATGGTCTCCTTTTCCATCCTGAAGCCGCGAAGGAAATCCGCCGCATCCATCTCTTTCCTGCCCTCCATCTGAAGTCGTTCGATATTCAGGACAGTCCCGTCTCCACAGATCACGGAGAAAGCTCCGGAGGAGGTGTCGACGACGATTCCGGGGGCGGGATACGGGGCTGAACCCTGTGAAGCCTCAGAGACAGAGGCTTTTCTGATCTTCAGGACTTTATCATTCAGTGTTGAATAAGCGCCGGGTCTGGGGCTGAGAGCCCTGACAAGTCTTTCGATGTCTCCTGCGCTCTTCTTCCAGTCTATCCTGCAGTCTTCCTTTCCTATCATGTGGGCGTAGGTGGATGCACTGTCATCCTGGGGCACGGGTTTTATGCTGCCGTCCACTATCCCGGGCAGGCATCTGACCATGAGATCCGCTCCCAGGAGAGACAGACGCCCTCTCAGGGTCTCGCCCGTGTCGTCAGGTTTTATTTCCATGCTTTCGGAAGCGTAGACAGGACCTGTATCAAGTCCTTTTTCCATTCTCATAATGGAAATGCCGGTGACTGTCTTTCCGTCCATGATGCTCCGTTCTATGGGGGCCGCGCCTCTGTATTCGGGAAGGAGCGAGGCATGGATATTTATACATCCGGATACCGGGATATCCAGGATCTCAGAGGAAAGGATCTGTCCGTAGGCGCATACCACGAAAACATCCGCGTCAAGGGCTTTAAGCGACCGTATCACCTCTTCATCAGCCTTTATCCTTTCAGGCTTTAAAATATCCACGATCCCCAGTTCCCGCGCCGCGCATGACACCGGACTCTCGGAAACGGCTTTTCCTCTGCCCCTCATCCTGTCGGGCTGGGTCACCACAGCCCTGATATCATGCCCGGCTTTAACCAGAGCCGACAGCGCTGTAACGGAAAACTCCGGCGTGCCCATATACACTATATTCATCCTGACGCTCCTCCGATAATCTCAGGCTTCATCCTGTCTGTATGCAGGTCCGGGACGGATCCCCCGGTCAATCCTGTTTATCATCCGGGGAAGCCTCGCCTTCACTCTGCTCCAGCAGATCCTCAACGTCCATCAGATCGCCCTCCACGAGTTCCGTGTACATATGGCCGTCCAGATGATCTATCTCGTGAAGCAGCGCTCTCGCCAGGAGCTCTGTCCCCTCGTACTCCACTTCCTTCATATCCCTGTCAAGGGCCTTTACCTTTACGTAATTGGGGCGTTTCACCATGCCGACCTTTCCCGGCAGCGAAAGGCACCCCTCCGTTCCCTCCTGTTCCCCGTCCGTCTCAATCACCACGGGATTGATAAGAACGATGGGATCCTCCCCCGTCACGTCCACAACGGCTATCCTCTTGAGTATCCCCACCTGGGGAGCGGCAAGCCCCACCCCGTCGGCGTCGTACATTGTCTCCAGCATATCGTCTATGAGCTTCGAGATGCGGGGAGTCATGGATTTCACCTCCTTGCACCTGCTCTCGAGAATGTCGTCACCGTAGATCCTGATATTTCTGAGTCCCATATCTTCTCCTGTTCCTTTTCAGTAAACTTCACAGTATTGCTATTCTGCTTAAGAATAACTTTTCCTTTTCTCTTTTAGAATATATCATCATTAGCAGAAAAAAGAAACCAGAGGATAATAGTGCCCAATAATTCTTTATGTATTCATCAAATCGATCAATTAATACCGGGTTATTCTTTGTATTGTTAACAATTCTTATTCTAAACTGTTTTAACCGTTCACGTTGACAAGGA
>JAEELB010000210.1 GCA_016288705.1 Lachnospiraceae bacterium
CACGGCGCGTCCCTCCCTACCGATATATTCGCCGTTTTTGCCTTTTTTATCGGGTCCACGCGGCCACGACGCGTCTCTTCCTACCGATATATTCGTCGTTTTTGCCTTTTTTATCGGGTCCACGCGGCCACGGCGCGTCTCTCCCTACCGATATATTCGCCGTTTTTGCCTTTTTTATCGGGTCCACGCGGCCACGGCGAGCCCTGCGCCTGTCTTATTTCACAGTTTCATTTACGGGATCCCGATCAGAAACGTTCCAGAAAATCGTGTTTATTTCCCTCTGTGTCCGTATACCCCAGAAGAGTGTTCAGCGACACATTGTGCATGCTGTTAAATATATTTGTCTCAAGGTAAGGATTGTCCTCTTTGAGCTTTCTGATGATGCGCTTTGTCTCGAGACGCTTGGAACCGGTCTTATCATCTCCCGACACAGCGTAGTTCTTCTCGGTAAACCTGCATGCGCAGTTCAGGAAATGAAGATCGTTGTAATCTCTCCACCTTATGACATCGTCCTCCCTGATGAGATACATAGGACGTATCAGCTGCATCCCCGTAAAGTTTGTGCTCTTAAGTTTCGGCATCATCCCGGAATACTGGCCGCTGTACAGCATTCCCATGAGGACAGTCTCTATCACGTCATCATAGTGATGGGCAAGAGCGATCTTGTTGCATCCGCGATCTCTTGCCTCTTTGTACAGATAGCCCCGGCGCATTCTGGCGCACAGGTAGCACGGGGATTTCTCCGACCTGAAAGCGGCCTCGAAGACCTGCGTTTCAAACACCTCAAGAGGAATCTTCATAAGTCTCGCATTGTCCATAATAGATTCAAGGTTGGCTTCGGAATAACCCGGGTTCATAGAGAGAAAGCGGAGTTCAAACGGGAACTTGTTATGGCGCGTCAGTTCCATGAAGAGTTTCGCCATGAGAAAGGAGTCTTTTCCTCCGGATATACAGACAGCGATCCTGTCGCCGGGTTCAACCAGCCTGTACCGGACTATGGCCTTGGTAAACCTGGAGAACAGCTCCGCATGGAACTTCCCCCGGATACTGTTCTCAATATGCGCATTCCATGATCCCATGATATCCATAACAGATCTGCAGTTTAACTCCTTCCCCTGACACAGGCTCCGATGCCGGACAGCATGTTTGCAGGCAAGTCTGAAAGCTTTACTCCTTCCCCTGACGCAGGTCCCGACGCCGGACAGCATATCTGCAGGTATGCATGCGTTACTCCTGCCTCCGGCACAGGTCCCGACAGTTCCTCACATATAATGATTGTGCGGGAAATCCGCCGCGAAGTCAATTCTTTCTTAGTTTGAGGCCTGCCTGATATTTGACACAAAGCCTCCTTTTCACTTACAATTATACGGATTCTGTTTTCGCAGGTCCGGGCAGATCACTTTAACCCGGAGCGCATTGTATCAGGCCATGGCCGGTCTGAATAGATCCGGGATCTCGGAGCGCGGTAAATGCTCCGGTATTCCTGAGACAGGGGTATTTATATGACAAAAAACCACTCGATAGAAAAAGCTCTGGAAAACTACGCCGGGCTCTGTCGGAAAAACGACGAGTTCTCTCCAGTCCTCTTTAAGCAGTACGGCGTCAAACGCGGGCTCAGAGACGTGGACGGAAGCGGCGTTCTCACCGGTCTCACCAACATTTCAAAGGTTGAGGGCTCCCAGTACATCAACGGGAAAAAGGTCCCCTGTGAAGGGAGTCTCTGGTACAGAGGTTATTCTATTTTCGATCTGGTCTCGGGCCTCAGAGGCAAGAGAAACGCTTTCGAGGAGACCGCGTATCTGCTCATGCTCGGGGAACTCCCCAAGAAGGATGAACTGGACCAGTTCTGCGCGCTTCTTGGGAACCTGTCAGTCCTTCCCCGCAATTTCGTGCGTGACGTGATAATGAAAGCGCCCACGGTGGACCTCATGAATTCCATGACCCGGAGCGTTCTGACCCTTGCGTCCTATGATGACACCATCGGAAATCAGGACCTGGACATCCAGCTGCTCCAGTGCCTTAAGCTGGTGGCAGTAATGCCCATGCTTGCCGTTTACGGTTATCACGCCTACAATTATTACAAAAATCATGGTAGCATGTATGTGCACAGGCCCCGGAAGAATCTTTCCGTTGCGGAAAACATCCTGGCCATGCTCCGGCCCGATCAGTCCTACACTCCCCTCGAGGTAGAGGTGCTGGACATCGCCCTGCTGCTTCACATGGAGCACGGCGGCGGTAACAACTCCACCTTTACGACGCGCGTCATCACTTCATCAGGTTCCGACACCTACAGCACCATGGCGGCGGCCCTCTGCTCCCTTAAGGGCCCCAAGCACGGCGGAGCAAACATCAAAGTCATGAGCATGATGGCCGATATAAAAAAGCATTTGGGAAAGCGTTACACCGAAGGCGAGCTCGCCGATTATCTGACAAAGATCCTTGAGGGAGAAGCATTTGACAGGAAGGGACTGATCTACGGCATGGGGCACGCGATCTACAGCATAAATGACCCCAGAGCCACTGTCTTCAAGCGCTTTGTTGAAGAGCTTGCCTCCTCAAAAGGCAGGGAGCAGGAATACCAGCTCTATTCAACCATTGAACGTCTCGCCCCCGAGATCATCTCGGACAAGCGGCACATTTATAAGGGCGTATCGGCAAACGTGGACTTCTACAGCGGTTTTGTTTATGAAATGCTGGGGATCCCGGTACAGCTGTTCACTCCCATGTTCGCCATAGCCAGGATCGTTGGGTGGAGCGCTCACCGCATCGAAGAGCTGGTGACAGGGGACAAGATCATACGTCCCGCGTATCTCAGCATAATGAAAGAAAAGGAATTCATTTCCAGAGACGAAAGAGGCTGAGAAGGGTTCTGAAAGAAAATACACGGCAGGCGCCGGCTCTGTCCGTCACGATAATGAAGCCCACGCATCACAGGGTGTGATAATACAGTAATATATCCTTATATCTGCCCCCGCTGGTCCTGAACCCCCCGGGCACCGTCCCGAGAGACACGAATCCCAGTTTTTCGTACAAATGAATGGCCGGAGCATTGTCCTCGACCACAGCGTTGAACATCAAAACCCTGAACCCGTATTTTGGCGCCTGTTCGAGACAATCCTTAACGAGCATCTCGCCTATGTGCTGTCCCCTGAAACCGGATCTCACGGCGAAGCTTGCGTTGCAGAGGTGTCCGCACCTGCCGATATTGTTGGGATGAAGAATGTACAATCCGGCTACCGTCCCGTCATAGTCGTCCACGGCAACGGCAGCTACGGTCTGGGAAGAAAAGAATTTCCGCCCGGAAAGATTCCCCAGCCTTGTCTCGTCGGGAAACTCCGCTCCCCCATCCACTACCTCATTCCAAATATCCACCATTTGGGGAAGGTCTCCTTCCCGGTAAGGGCGCACTTCAAAAGAAGGCTCATGCTTTTCCGCTTCGGGGCTGCTGTCTGCCTCATCCCCTGCGGCATCGCATTTTCTGATCCCTTCCTCCACCTTTATGAGATCATTTCTCAACTGTTCCCAGTCTTTTGCGTGAATGGGATCGCTATAGGTCTTCAGTATTATATCCGCCATCATGTCGTTGATGACGCCCAGCATATCTTCCTTTGTCATAAAATTGCACCTTTCTTCCCGGGGACGAGCCTGTTCTCTGTTTATACCATTTGTGATGAAAAGTCAATGATCCGCGGAAAAAGGGAAGCGTGATCTGAGGCAAAATGAAAGCGGGCACCGACTCACTACCGATCGACACCCGCCTTCACAAAGATTCTGTTATGATTTCACTTCCCAACGGACCTTACCTCCTTCTTCGACATTTCGTAGCAGCTTTCCATTTACTTCAGTATATTTATACCGGGGATGCCCCGGATTGTATTCCCATCCGGCGGTTATCATCCTATTTCATGTACTCGCTTACGATCTATTCAATTGTCGTAGTGATTTGGATCCCTCAATTGTCAGGTGGATTTTCCTCCTTACTCCGACGATCCCGTCGGCCCAATCCAGAATCCATTTTCAGTTCCTAACCAACTACTCTTCTGATTTAATCTCTGTCTCTCTTGTCTGACTACAATTTATCAAGAAAAAGCCCCAATGTCAACGCTTTTTGGACGTAAATAATAACCAATCTTTTCTGTATCACTTTGTGCAATTAGCACAATAACATCCTCGGATCCCGGGATTATCTGTTCAAAACAAACAAAATCGTATTTACCGTGTTTTCATACATTTGCATGGCTTTCCCGTGACCGGAAATAATGACCTCGCTCTTTCCCTCCCGGGAAGCCGTTTCCAGAGAGAGGGCGAGTTCGGAGAGTTCCCCGGCCCCGATGGATCTGGCCGAGCTCTTGAGGGCGTGCACATAGATATTATAGTTTTCCCAGTCCCTGTCTTTATAGCACCGCTCCAACTGTTCCCTGTGAGATATCGAACCCCGCGCAAATTCAGCAAGGACTTCCCGATAGACATCTTCATCCACGCAGAACGCAAGCCCCTCTTCCATGTCGATCCCCGCTTCGAGAAGTTCATCGTAAGGCAGGGAGGATTGCATTATGTCCTCAGGCCCGGCTCCGGGGGCCATGCCGTCAGCGCCATCCCCTTCAGGTGAGCTGCCCGCCGGCAGGCCATCGTCTCCCGCAGGTGAGTTTTCGCCAGGAACTGCGCCGTCTGCGGCAGCTCCGCCATCCGCAGGCGATCCACCGTCTCCCGCAGGCGCACTTCCCACAGCTGCAGCATCGTCAACGGTGTTTTCCCCGGTCACAGCCGCCTCCTCCGAAGATCTCATTTCCACCTTTTCCGGAGGAAGATATGCGGCAAGCATCTGTTCCAGGACCCTCCCTTTCACGGGTTTTGAGAGATAATCGTCAAACCCTTCTGCCAGGTACCTGTCTTTGGCGCCCCTTATGGCGTCGGCGGTGAGGCAGATCACCGGGGTACCGGCATTTTTCCCGTTTTCCTGAGCCCGTATCCTCTTCATCGCCTCCGCCCCGTCCATTCCGGGCATCCGCTGATCCATAAGTATCACGTCGTAACGGTTCTCTTCGGAAAGCTTTATGGCCTCCTCCCCGTTATATGCGAAATCCATCCTGACGCCGGTCCTCTTGAGCAGGCTCCGGACCACAACGATATTCATCTTTGTATCATCAGTCACCAGAATGCGCGCGTCGGGGGCGTACAGATACTCTCCCCGGTCCTTGATCCCTGCGGCGCCCATGGAAGAAAGCCTGAAATCTCCTATGGGGTCATCATTTTCTATCCCCTGCCACAGTTCAAATGAAAACACGGATCCCTCTCCATAGGTGCTCTCAACCTTAAGTTCGCTGCCCATTAGATCCAGCAGCCTGGTGGTGATGGTCATGCCCAGACCCGTGCCTTCGATGTTGCGGTTCCTGACCACATCAAGCCTCTCAAAGGATTTGAAGAGCTTATCCATATCGCTCTCGCGTATGCCTATGCCCGTATCCTTCACCTCGACATAGAGTTTTATCCGGCCGTCCGAACGCTCCCTACCGCTGACAGTCAGTCTGACCGACCCCTTTTCCGTATATTTGACCGCATTAGTCATCAAATTGATGATGACCTGATTTATCCTTGCGTCATCACCATACAGTTCTGACGGAAGGTTCTCATCCACCGCGAAGATACACGCAAGGCCTTTATTTTTCGCCCTTTCGGAAACGGAATTATAGACATATGTGACCAGAGAACCCAGACTGTAACGGACAGGCACAATCTCCATCTTGCCATCCTCGATCTTTGAAAAATCAAGGATGCTGTTGATGAGCTGGAGCAGGTTTCTCCCGGAAACGTCGATATTCTTTGCGTATTCGCTGATATCGGGGTTGTCCGACTCCCGGAGTATCATCTCGTTCATTCCGAGGATGGCGTTGATCGGCGTCCTTATCTCATGGGACATATCGGCGAGGAAACTGCTCTTGGCTTTATTTGCCTCATCCGCGGATTTCTTTTCAAGCTTCAGGACACGGGCCTCGTACTCCTGCTTCTGCCTCCCCGCCCTCATCTCCTCCATCCTCTTTCCATAGGCCTGTTCATTCCGGTATCCAAGGAAATAGAAAAACGAGATAAGGGAAAAGATAATGAGAGAGACCAGGATGTTCACCAGAAGCTGCGAATTGGTCTCCTCAAACAGGTTCTCGTCCTCCACGGCGATCACCACATACCACTGATCCATGACCTGATTCACAAAAAGAGTGCACTGCTGCCCCTTAAGTTCGGCGTTCAATCTGCCCTCCCCCGTTTCCTTTATCAGGGAAAAGAGTTCATTTCCGTAAGCATCGCCGATATCAAGGCCCGCTTTTTTCCGGTCGTAATGCGCCACTATCATTCCGTCCTGATTTACCACAAAACCGTAGCCCTTGCCGAACATCCCGGTCTGCGTCATCAGTTCCTGAATGTGATCCAGCACCACATCGAGAGCCACGACATTATTACCGTTTTCTCCCGCTTTCCCGTCATCGCCGGATATCATCCTGCAGAAAGTGAGCACGATGGAGCCGGTATGTACGTCCTCATAAGGAGACACGAGGACCACATCTCCTCCGGCGACAACGGCCTCCCTGTACCAGCTCCTTTCGGTGGGGTCATAGCCTTCCGGAGGGACCCATCCTGACCCGTTCATAAATCTGCCCTGAACATACGCATACATCCCCGTAAAGCTGTCCCCCATCAGTTCGATCTGATTTTCCGTCTGAATGGCGAGGAACTCTTCGATCTTTTCCGGAGGGTCCCCGCTCCGGATCATGAGATCCACGGTATCCGCAGTGAGCACAAGGGACGTTTCGGCTCCGGACAGATAATCATTGAGCCGGGTAGCCATCAGAGCGGATTTGTCCTGACCCGTCTCGTATATCTCCGAAACAGAGACATTGTAAAAGATCCGCGAAGAATAGACCACGGAAAAGACCATCAGCACAAAAGTGATCACAACAGTGAAGAACAGTCCGTATCTGTTCCGCCTGTTTTCCTCCGCAGGCTGTACGGAGTGTTCGATCTTCCTGTATCTGGCGGAAATGAAAAATAAGATCAGCATTATCAGGATCACGAGGAAGATCGAGATCACGAATAGCATCACCGCGATAACCGAGTATGAATTATCGCCCGCGTCCCCCCGGGGAAGGGATTTCTTCATCCATATCGCAAGATAGTAGCCGCCGATGCAGAAGCTGAAGATGATAAATGAACACAGGATCTGCAGCAGAAGCTGGAACCTGATCTCCGCCGCGCTCTTTTCCTCCGCGCCGTATCCGTTCGCTACGTATTCCCTCCCGGCTCCTCTCGCAAAGAAGATCAGCAAAATATAATTCAAAAAAGCAAAATAATAATACGGGTCGTAAAGATGATCCGGAAAATCAAAGCAGGAAGCCGTCCACATCCCGAATTCCGTCACCACAAAGAAAAGGATCAGGGTATGAAAATGAGGAAAGATCTTATCCGTCTTTCTTGTTTTGAAGCGGTACAGAATGACCTGCAGGCAGACAGCCGCGATGACCGTGTGGATGGAGCACTGCCAGAGGTTGTTAAAGAATCCGCCGAAGGAATTATAAAGCAAAAACTGGCAGAAATTGATGGGGACCGGCAGCAGCATCAGAGGATTGAAATAGGATCTCACCCTGCCCTGCCTCATTTTCAGGACAGTCAGCAGCAGGAAGACATAGGAAAGGTTCCATCCGAAATACGCCATAAAAGCCGAAACATCGGGTTCATCACGGATGACCAGGACATAGGTAGTCCAGTAATAATCGCTGACCAGATGGGCCAGATAGAACAGGGTAAGGTACAGCCAGCCGCGCTTCGGAGTTTCGATGTAATGAAAAAGCGACATCAAAAGACCAACCACCGTGGCCAAAAGCATGATCAGGTTTTCGATCACATCAATACTCATCCGACCTCTCTTTCATCGAAGGGGCAACGGAACCGCAGCGGCATGGGGGGGGGATCACATGCCCGGCCTCAACGCCGTAAAACTGATAATAATATTATCACATAATCATGATCCCGTCACGTTTCCCGGTTCTTTGACATTCAGTTACCGGTTCCGATCTTGGTATTTGTGTATTCGTGATATCACCCCGCCGGATGGAAAGGCCGTCTCTGATCACCGGGATGTCCGGGGGAAGAAAATATCTGATCTCCGAAAATAAAAACTGTACGGAAACACGAGTCTTCCGTACAGTTTTGATTGAGCTGGCGACCAGAATCGAACTGGTGACCTCCGCACTACCAATGCGACGCACTACCGACTGTGCTACGCCAGCACAGAAAAGAATGTTAGCACATTCTGTAAGTCATTGTCAATAGCATTTCTGCATCCCGAACATATCCCGTATTTACGCGGTTTACTGATCAAACTTTTACGCCGGTCCCGGGGCATCCGTTCCAACCGGGGCGATCCGGCCGCGAGTCAAAGGGAGATATTTCCTGTCGAGAAATGAGAGTATCTCCCTGTTCACTTCATCATCCTTTATTAAGTCGCTGTCGGGGGCAGAACGGTCGGGGCCTCCGCAGACATCGATCCCGCAGACGCTGATATGCGGATCATTTATTATTCTGTTCAGGATATCCAGCAGTTCGGGCAGCGTCATCGTTCCCTGATCCCAGTTTGTGCGGACTTCATCCTCTGAAAGGATATCCTTGTCCACGGAAATAAAGACCGGGCACTTATGTAAACCTATGCTGTCCGGCACGCCAAACAGCTGATCGTGTTGCTGAGAGTAATTCCCAGGCCCTATCCATTTGATATTATGTAAACCATTCAGGTCCTCCCGGGCTTTTCGGACCCAGGACCCGCAGGACAAAAGTCCTCCGAAGGCCGGTTCCTGAGTGTCGTCATGATTATCCAGGTAAATAAGCCCGTATCCGTCGTGTTTATTATCCATAAGGGTTTTCATCCACAGAAAGCTCAGGTAATGATAATTTCCGTTATCAATGAAGTGGATGCGGGTATCATGGTCATTTTGGATGAGGGCCGAAAGCTGTTCCAGAGATCCCTCGGAGCAATACCCGTTCACGCCGGAAAGTCCCGTCAGATCGCGAAAGACAGCGCGTCCGCCGCTTAGATGCTCCCTGTAAAATCCCTCTCCGTCATATATGCCGGACAGACTGTACACCGCAATATCAGGCATCGTTCCGGACAGCTCTCCTGATCTTTCTCCTGACGCGCTGCATCGCATTATCAATGCTCTTGCAGGATGTCCCCACCACTTCGGCTGCTTCCTCGCCCCTGATCCCGACGATGTAAAGGTCGCAGACCCTTCTTTCCATGGGGGTGAGTTCCCTGTCCAGGGCAGACAGAAGGTCCCTGAGCTTTTCCCTTTCGATCACCGCCATTTCGGGGCTTTCCTGCACCCGTTCGGACACCTCGTCCAGCAGGAACCTGTCTCCGTTTTCACCGCTCTGGTATATGGGAATATAATCATTGAGAGGGCCGTTCTTTCTTCTCTGGGAAGCCTGAACCGCCTTATATATCTGTCTGGAGACGCACAGATTGGCAAAAGTGGAAAATGACGCGCCCTTTGACCCGTCGTAATCCCGGGCCGCGCCGAAAAGCCCGATCATGCCCTCCTGTATGAGATCATCCCTGTCTCCGCCCAGGATAAACATTTTCATGGCATGGCTCCTGACCATCTCCTTGTACCGGTCCATAAGGACGTCAAGAGCGGTTTTATCGCCGTTTCTCAGATCCGTTATAAGTTCTTCGTCTGTCTTCATCAGATCTGCCGTCTCTGCCTGACTATCTCATAGGCCAGCACCCCGCAGGCAACGGATGCGTTGAGGGATTCGGTCCTGCCGGAAAGCGGGATCGACGCCTTCATATCGCAGGTCTCCGATACAAGCCTGCTCACTCCCCTGCCCTCATTTCCGATGACAAGGGCGATCTTTCCGGTCAGGTTCAGTTCATACATGGGAGTGCCGTCCATATCGGCGCACACCGCCCACACTCCCTGCTGCTTGAGTTTTTCCAGCGTCCTGGTGAGATTTACGACCTTGCACACCGGGATATGATTGACCGCCCCCGCGGAAGCCCTTCCCACCGTGGATGTCAGGGGCACTGCCCTGTCTTTGGGGATCACTACGGCGTCAGCGCCCGCGCACTCGGCAGTCCTTATTATCGCTCCCAGATTGTGGGGATCGACGATGCCGTCCAGGAGGATTATGAACGGATCCTTTTCCTGCCTGTGGAGCCTCTGCATCACATCGTCCAAATCCATGTAGGAATATTCGGACACTATCGCGATCACGCCCTGATGGTCCCCATGTCCGCCGTGCTTCACGGAGATCCCGTCCATGACCTGCTTCGAAGCGTTTCTGAAGGGGATGCCGTTTTTCGCCACTTTTTCACGAAGGGCCAGGATCGTATTGTCCCTGAGTCCTTCCTGAAAATAAACCCGTTCCACGGTCCTTCCGGAGGTGATCGCCTCCCTTACGGGGTTACGCCCCTCGGCCAGGCAGGACCCGCTCAGATCGTCATCCCGGTCATTCCCGCGGCGGATCCTCTCATTATCGTCCCGGTCTTTTCCGCGGCGGCTCACGCTCAGATCGTCATCCCGGTATTTTCCACCGCGTCCCTGAAGAGCTCCATGAACCTCCCCGCTCTTCCCTCGAGGTACAGATACCCCGCCAGCGCTTCCAGCCCCGTGGCCTTTCTGTAATCCGTTATGCTGGCGTTCTTTGACCTGGTATTCGACTTTGCGTTTCTTCCTCTCCGGCATATATCCTTTTCCTCATCCGTAAGTTCCGGTTCCATGGCTCTCAGAAGTTCCGCCTGGGACTCGGCGTTCACAAATGAGACCGTCTCCCTGTGAAGTTTCGATGCAGGAGCCCTTCCGGACATCACAACGTAACTTCTGACACACAGTTCAATAAAAGCGTCCCCTATGTAAGCGAGGGTCAGCGGCGGACAGCTTTTCGGGTGGATGGCCCCCAGTCCGAAAGCCTCCTCCGCGGCCCTCTTTATATCGTTTTCATTAATGTTCATGACACATCCACACGGGTTTTTCCCCGCTGTCCTTCGCCCTGTCTGAAACCGCAGATCTCAGCCTGCGGAGATCACGGGCTTCACTCCGCCGGGGATGAGGCTCACTTCGCCCGTTTCCACCTGACGCCGTCTCTGGTGTCCTCGAGCACGATGCCCATCTCCTTGAGCTGATCCCTGATCTCATCGGCCCTCTTGAAGTTCTTTTCCTTCCTGGCCTGCTGCCTTTCCTCAATGAGGCTGTCTATGCCGGCGTCGCTGAGGCCTTCCCTGTCCTTGAAAATAATGAGGCCCAGCACGTCCGTAAGCTCGGTAAGGAGTTTTTTCAGTCCGGAAAGGTAAGCCTTCGACGCGCCCTCCGGCATATTGGAATTGATGAACCTCACCAATTCAAACACGGCGGAAATGGCGTCAGCCGTGTTCAGGTCGTCATCCATGACCCTGATAAAATCATCCCTGAAGGCTCCCGCCTCCCCGAGGAGCTTCTCCTCATCTCCCGTGAGCGGGGATTCGCCGGCTTTCTCAAGTTTGAAATCCAGATCCTCACCGCAGTTCACAATCCTGTTATAGCCGTTCTCGGCGTTCTGCATGAGCTCCGCGGAGAAGTTCAGGGGATTCCTGTAGTGGGCGCTCAGCATGAAGAATCTGAGCACCTGAGGGTCGTATTTTTTGAGTATGTCCCTGACGGTGAAGAAATTCCCGGCAGACTTTGACATCTTATGGCTGTCGATGTTCAGGAAAGCGTTATGCATCCAGTACCGGGCAAAGGGCTCCTCCCCCGTGGCGGCCTCCGACTGGGCTATCTCATTTTCGTGATGAGGGAAAATAAGATCCTCGCCGCCGCCGTGGATGTCCATCCTGTCTCCCAGATACTTGCGGCTCATGACGGAGCACTCTATATGCCAGCCGGGACGTCCCTGGCACCAGGGGCTCTCCCAGTAAGGTTCCCCTTCCTTTTTCGGCTTCCACAGAACGAAATCCAGGGGATCCTCCTTCTGATCCTCTCCGGTCACCAGGAGATCCCTCTCACCGCTCCTGAGTTCGTCAATGTCCTTGTGTGACAGCTTTCCGTAATCCTTGAATTTCCTGGTCCTGTAGTAGACCGTGCCGTCCTCTGCCCTGTATGCATAGCCCTTTTCCACCAGGGTGCTGATCATGTCGATCATGCCGTCTATCTCGAGAGTAGCCTTGGGGTGCGTGGTGGCGGGCTTGATGTTCAGGCTCGCCATGTCCTTTTTGCACTCCTCGATATACCTCTCGGAGATCACGGAGGAGTCCACTCCTTCCTCATTTGCGGCCTTTATTATCTTGTCGTCCACGTCGGTGAAGTTGGAGACGTAATTTACCTCAAGTCCCCTGTACTCGAAATACCTGCGCACCGTGTCAAAGAAGATCATGGGCCTGGCGTTCCCGATATGTATGAGGTTGTACACCGTGGGGCCGCACACGTACATCCTGACTTTTCCGGGCTCGATGGTGACAAACTCCTCTTTCTGTTTGGACATTGTGTTGTAGATCTTCATACTCTTTCTCCTCTGCCGGTCATCCGGCGGAACCCCGCATACTCCGTTTCTTCTGCCTGCCGGTCAATCAACGAACCGGTTCCCTGCATCTCACTTTCCGGATCCGGCCAGTTTCTCCACCGTCTTTTCAAGCGCACTCAGCTTTTCCGCAAGCTCCGCGTTTTCCTTTTTCAGCCGTAAAAGTTCATCTTTTATGGGATCGGGGAGATGCACCTGGTCCAGCTCGTCCTGGGGAAGGGATACGTTGTCCCTCTTGACCACCCTGCCGGGCACACCCACCACC
>JAEELB010000211.1 GCA_016288705.1 Lachnospiraceae bacterium
CACCCGCACTGTCTGCAGCGCCCGCCTGCTGAAGATTATCAAGTTCCTTATACTTCATTTTGTACCATTTGGTGGCGGGATTCTGCGGATCCGTGTGTACGGAAGAGTTATCAGGCCACCAGTCCACCATCAGCTGGGATGTGACCGAATAGCCGGTCATGTCGGTCACCTTGAACGTCGCCGTCCCGTTCCTCAGGAAGCGCACTTTCCACGTATAATGTCTGTTTGATGTTCTGGTCCAGTCAAGGTTTACGGCCCCGGACATTTCTCTGGAATAGTCCAGTCCCCCGTTTTTATTTTCAGGAGAATTGATGACCGCATACAGAGTCGCATCAAATGCCTGGCCCGGTCTCAGGCTGCCGGGAGCAGGGAAGTGGGAATCCCATATAAGGGAGATCTGCTGATTCTGCTTCCAAGGGGTCAGATCGATCTTGTCCCCGTAGTAGTATTCCTTAAGCCTGTCGAAATCGGCATAGGTCCCGTCAGTTCCCGGCTTTGTCACTGTCACATCGACGACGTGCGGCTTGTTGGAAGGATTGGCTCCGAAATAGATGAGGCTCCTCCCACCGTTATTTTTGACCACCGTGTTTTTAAACTCCGGAAGACTACTCTGAACGATAGCTTCTCCGTCCAGGTAGAGGGCAAGTGTTTCCGCTTCGGTGGTAAATCTGAACCCGGCTCCGGGCTTTCCGCTGGTCAGGGTGCCGTTATAGGGTTTATCCATGTTCTTTCCCCAGAACACCACATCATTGGAGAATTTCCAGCTCCCGTTCTTGTCGGCAGAGAAACTCTTGTATTCTCTCCCGGCTTCGTCCATGAATGTGAATATCCCGCTCTGCTGGGAAATATCCAGGTAATCTCCGGTATTGACGAACTGTATGGCGATGTCCTTGTAGGAATTGGTCCTGGAATCCTGAAGACGGACGTAACTGTTCCCTTCTTTGGCTCCCATCAGGATCACGGTACCGTACCCCTGGCCGTTTTTGTAAGTACCCGGATCATAGGTGAGGCAGTCAAGATTCTGGTCCATATTCTTGAGATGCGTGGCCGGATTTCCATCCAGATCAACGCAGTCCGTAAGCTCCGCCACGGATATTGCCGGCTCCTTGGTGCCAAGGGTAGAGGAATAACTTACAGGCAGACGCAGCCTCATTCCGGCAGGGACCACCAGCTGATTCGGGATGCTGAAGGCGGTGGTATGTTCGATCACATCCTCGGACCGGTTGTTCTGTCCGTTGTACTCCGCATGATCCGAAGTCATCACGTTGAACTGATCGGTCTTCACCTGATCCCCGCCGCCGAATATCTCTGTCGCAAGCAGGAGGGATCCGGAAGGAGCAATGGATCCGTTTTCACCGAATACCGTGAAACAGTCTGCAGGTACAGTGATCGTTCCGCGGACATGACGCCCGTACCCGGCGCGGATAGTGCCGAGATTGATGACGCCGTGTTTGAAATCATTTCCTGCGCCTGCATCATCGAGAGCGGAAAGAGCGGAAAGCATCTCCTCTTCTCCCACCTCAAGATCATTGCCGCTTATATCCAGCGCATTATAGATCACATCATTCCAGTCCGAATCCTCTCCTTTTATTTCCTTCACCCTGGCAGCGATGGAAGGATCATGAATGCCGTGTGCAAACTGAAGGTACACATTCTCGGCATCCTTCACTCCTCTGTTTCCGACGAACATGTCCACAGACAGTACCGTATTGCCTTTTTCATCAAGGGTGAGTATGCCGTTGTCACGTTCGGATAGGACCACGCTTTCCTCCTCGAAACCCAGTTCCGGAAGGGATCTGACAGTGAAGATATCTCTGACAGTGGCGGAATAGGCATTTTCGGCGTAACTCTCATCCTCGTTTACAGTGACGGAGAATCCAGCCCCCGCATCGAGAGTGGTCGGTAGGGTAAATGAGCCGCTCAGTGCCGTTTCATAACCGGTTTCAATGTTTTTCTTTATCTCCCACTCCGCAAGCTGTGTATAAGGTATGTTGTCGCTCATCACACTCAGGGTTACCGTTATGGGGTTATCTTCGGATCCCCGGATGCTCACATCACCGGTATTAATAAAGGAGAGACTCGCCGTCAGGTCCGATCCCGCGGTGAACTGCTCATTTGTAAATTTCAGTTTTGCATCTCCGATGCTCTGGTTTCCTTTGCCGTAACTGATGGCGTAGACTCCGAGACCCGCTTTGTACTTTGCGCCTGCGGGAACTTCAGCGGAAGGAGTCAGGAACGTCTCTCCTTCAACGGTTTTCGAGGTAAGGTAACGCATCATCCCCTGAGTCAGCACCACAAGGGTCGTGTTATTTATTGTCAGATCGCTTGCCTCGCCCTTGCTCGCATCAGCTTTGGAGCCCATGGCTATCTGGGGATTGCGGAACTGGAACTGGTCCATACCGCCTCGTCCGTAGCCTTCGAGCTGCCCGAGGTATGCTTTTCTTTCGTCCTCATCAGACCAGCCCTTCCGGATCGCCTCTTCGTGCACATCCATATATCTCATCGCCAGAAGAACCCCGCGTCCCCAGACTTTGCTCTTATTATCCAGAGTGCTCAGATACAGGCCGTTGTTGGTGGTATTTTTCACCGTGCTTACATACACCATCGCCAGGTTCCCATCTCCATCCCTGCCCAGGGCAAATCCCGTGCGGTCGGTATCTCCTTTATCCCCGAAAAATGAGGTAGGCGTTAACGGAGCAGTCCCTCCGGCGCTGTTGTTCTTGATAAAGTATTCAAGGTTTTGGAGATCGGCCAGATAGACCTTGCCACCCTGGCCGACGAACATCGTATCCTTTTCACTGGATTCCGTTCCCATCCGGGCGACCTGAAGGGTTTCGATATATGACTCTTCATTAAGCAATGTGGAAGTCACTTTCTTCTGCCCATAGTCGCAGGAAGGCTTCTCATTGAAGTATTGGATATATTCGCCCGAATAAAGAGCGGAAATATGCCGGTCACCGGTTTCGAGATTAAGATCGTCTTCCCAGGTGGTAAAGGAGAGGCAGAAGGATCTTGCATAACTCTCATCAGTCATGGGCACCATCTTGTCTATGGGAGGTATAGGTTTATTTGACTTATTCTTCCGGCTTCCTCCGAGGGTGCCGAACTCGGTCAGAGGCTGTGCGGTACCGGAGTTGAAAGCATAAATGCAAATGGTGCTGCTGTCTCCCTTGAAGTCAAGATTATTTTCAAAGGCCGTAAGGCGGTAGCGGTAAACATCCCTCTTGGCGTCTTCCCCCTTGTCTGCAAAGTATCCCAGCTTGTTCTGCTTTGCGATAAATCTGTCCACAAGTTCCTTTCTCTTCGCATCGCTCAGACTGTTCGCCTTTACATAAGCAGTATGCTTTGCGCTTATGATGGTGGGCAGATAATGCCCTGTCACATCTTCGGGGGCGCTGAGGACCGACGCCTCGGTGAAACCGGTCTTTTCACTCACGCTGTAATCCGCCTGCTTTACAACAGTATTTTTCACTGCATTCCGGAAAGCAGTCCTGTGATCCGGATCAGGAACCGGTACAGGTTCCTTGTAGCTGACCCATGCGACCCTTACCTTGCCGTTGATCACCTTCACATCGAAATCCAGATCTCCGGTTCCGTCGTCCACGAGCTTTCCGCTGCTGTCCTTCTTTGTATCCACAAGGATATACGGCAGAGCGCTCCTCTCCTTGGGAGCCTTTACGACTTTGTGCTCTTTTCCGTTTTCATCCTTTATGATATCCCAGTCAAGGGGGTTTACCAGTCCGAGACCGTTCACGCTGTCACCCTGCGAAGCATCGCCGCTTCCGCCGTCAGAGGAATCCTTGCCATAGCCCTGACCGGTCAGCACCAGACGTGAGACGGCGAGCATCGAAGTGTCCATTCCCTTTCCGCCGGGCCGGCCCATGGTAAAGACCACGTAGTTCTCATCATTTACGGATACGACCCTGTAGTCATAGCCCAGATCCAGACCGTCCGAAAGGCGGAAGGCCTCGACGGAGCTGTTATAACCGGAGAGCTGGAACGGCACATTGGGATCCTCCGGGTCGTACGCCATCGCCGGATCAAGTGTGTCAGCGCCCTCAGGCTGTAAAGGGACCGCATTTTCCGTCTCTATCTGGTCGGAGTAGATAGACTGGGTGACGCTCACATCGACGGGAAGCTTGAGGTATTGGTCGTCGTCTCCTCCGGCCCCCGCTGCGGCCGACAACGGGTGATCCTTTCCCAGAAGAGTATATTTTACCGCCCACTTATCGGTCTTTCCGTCATAAACCGCTTTGATGCCCACGGCATCTATCTCCCAGCTCGTCATGAGAAGCACCGACCTGAGAGCCAGGCTCAGACCGAAGGTTGCGTTATCTACCGTGGCGCCCTTCCTGGTGCCGTCTTCCTGAGGCTGTCCGAAAACGAAATTGGCTGATATCAGGAGTTTCACGAAAGCCTCCACCTTAAGGCCTTCCACTCCTGCTCCGACACCCGCTTCGACGACGATCTTGGGGGATATCTTCACACCGCTCCATGTGAGATCCGAATGGATGCTCTCTATGGTGTTAAGATATGTGATGGTCGTATTCTCAAGAGCTACGATGCGGACATACTTGGTGGTCTTCTGAGGATCAAAGGACATGCCGGAATCGCTCTTGAACTGGACCTGTATCTTGTCACCTCCTCCGGATTTGAGATACCCCTTTCTGGTACCGGCAGAGGGCGTGGACGCCCCCTTGCTGTCGAGTACATCCACATATATCTTTCCGTTGAACCGGATATACATGTTTATATAGGCTGTGGGGACCTCCATCTTTTCCCCCTTCTTGAGCTTAAGCGTTCTTTCGGAGGTAACGAAGGGCTTGGCTCCCTCCTCAGCCTTTCTGATTATGGTGCCGCCGGTAGTGATGGAAAGAGATGCATTGACGGCGACATACCCGTATACAACGGGGCATACCGTCAGTCTGACCTCATACCTGAAGGCAAGGGA
Organism: Lachnospiraceae bacterium; assembly: GCA_016288705.1. GTDB lineage: Bacteria > Bacillota > Clostridia > Lachnospirales > Lachnospiraceae > JAEELB01. The sequence continues at coordinate 4,952 of JAEELB010000211.1, forward strand.
ACCGGCCGCTCCGAAGAGGAACTCCTGCAGGTACCAGGTATTGTCCCTGGTGTCGTATTTCAACGTAAAGACCATGGAAAAGCTTATGGTTCCGGAGAACTTTTTGCTGGTGAGCTTTCCTCCGTCCGCGCTCTTTTTGTAGCCGCTCTTTTCAAGGGAATCCAGAAGAGTTCCGTAACCGTCGGTCTTTAAACAATCCATGAATCCTTTGATCTGATCCTTGGATTTACCCATGGGGTCGGTGACGGTCTCAGGGAAAACCCTGCCCTTTGTGGGGTTGTCATTACTCTTGACAAATCCTGCCAGAGGGAGAGAAATAAGGATACTGATGGTGTTCTTCCCCGTTACCACCGTGGCAAGACCCTGGAACGACTCCTGGGTGATGGGCAGGTTTGAATTGTAATCCATATCGAACTCGGAATAGGATTGTCCGCTCTTTGATGAATCAAAGCCTGCACTTCCCATGTCTCCGGAGTCAACCTTGGTCAGCCATGCCCCGTTGGGAGAGGCGGAGCGTCTGCTGAGAGCAGAGCTTTCGGGGCGAAGAAATTTGTTTGATGCGGGATCGGCATGAAGCTCATCGGAGGTTTGATGCTGCTCGGTAACGCAAAGCGCAATGGTGGTGTCCGCCACAAAGGATCCCAGATATCCGTTCAGGACTGCCTTGCCGTCCTTGTCGGGAGTCACCTTTCCTCCCGCGCCATAGTCGAATTTAGCCAGGGGGAAATTATCCCCGGCAAGACTGTGCTCAATAAATATGGGTTCGGGATTCGAGAATGGATAGATCAGGTTTCCGACGTATTGAGGCTTCCATTCGTAAACATCCTTTTTCACTTCTATAAGGGGACTGCGGTCTCCTCCGAGAGGCACATCCACATACTGGAATCCCGTGGCCTCCTCCCCGTACATGGGACGGTAGTCGGAGGTTCTGAGTCCCCTCGAATCCTTGCCGGAGAGGATATAGCGGTAACTGTTCTGCTCCTCTGTCAGCTGCGCCCTCTTCTCGTCATCGGTACGGCTGGTGGTAAAGGCCGGCAAGACCTGGGCATAGCCCGCTTTTTCAGGCTTTACCAGCGCACGGGGAGTCATGGTGTAATAGACCTTGGCGAAATACTCACCGAAACTCCCATTGTCCAGTTTCTCCGGCTGGAAGCTCACTTCATCATAGGATCCGCCTTCTTCAAGGTAATTCATGAAGACATCCTTTGAAGCGGGGTCCGGAACAAAATATCCGGTATTTTTGTCATATTTTCCGGAGATCTTTCCGTCGCCGTTGCCGTCAAGGTACAGTTCAACCCTGTTGACGGAAGCATGCATGATGCTTGCCGCATTGGTGTAGGTTGCATTGTAATAGCCGAAGGACAGTTTCGGAAACGCCAGGGCCTCAACTGTCATGTTGATCCGATCATTGCCCTTGTAGATCTTTCCGTTAAAGGTGATCCTGTCATCCTTATCCCTGTTGAAATTGATGTACTGGATATCGTCATAGGAGCCCAGAACCTTTAAGGGGTTTTTGTCCCCGGACGCCCAAACGCTCTTATTGATCTTAACCTCACGGATCTTCTTTCCGTCGAAATGAGGGGCGGTGCTGGTCGTCTGACTGCAGCCGAGGGTTATATAGTCCCCGCCGCTCTTCCAGAACAGATCCCAGGCTTCCCCTATCTTGTCCGGATCTATGTCGTCCGATTTGCTGCCGTCCCGGTTTGTCTTTCTCGCGACTGAAGGCCTGAGGTTAAGCTCGACCTTCTGCCTTCTGGTCATGACCACGTTGATAGTATAAGTGTCATTCAGATCTCTGGACGTCATGCCGTCCCAGAACATGGTGATGTAATAGCAGCCGTCTTTTCCGGGCTCTGATTTCACTTTCACGATACTGCCGTTTGAGCGGGTCACATATGCCGCCGCGCTGAGTTCGCTCCCGGTATAAGGCTTGTAGCTGTCCGTGGAACGGAGATTGATGCGGATCTTGCTTCCCACGTAAAGCTTACCGAAGTTGTCGACGCCCCCGTTACGTTCTTCCAGCAGAACATCGGGCTTCATGCTCTTGTAGACTCCCGAGCCCTCGCGGAGAGCGGCTCCGCCGGCCGGCGCCGTGACTACGTTTCCGTTCCCGCTCTCACCGTCATTTGCGGTATGGATCCGGAGCCGGAGATTGCTGTTGAATGTGCGGCGCTTCAGATATCCTTTGTCGATCCTGCTGTACACATCATCCTTTGATTTGTTTTTATATTTGGAAATCCCCAGCGCAAGACCTTCCACATTGTCACTCATGCCCCACGACCTGCTGATGGTGCCGCCGGTAGACCAGCTGAGATGGCGCTCCCTGCCCAGCAGCCCCGAAGTGGTAAGCTGGGGATTGGCGGAAATGTAAGCAAGGGCTTTGCCGTCTTTTTTCCTGATCGTGGCCCACCCGTAGGCGTATCCGTTACTAAAATGCCATCCATTGTCAAGTCCGGCATTGTAACTGTATTCACCGTAAAAATCAGAATACATCTGGGCCATTTTGTCGATCATGAGGACAGCATAAGCATCATTATCGCTCTTTAACTGCCATCCGCTGCCGTATGCAGAACCGGTTCTCCAGCCGGCTATGTCATTCTTGGAAGCGCCTGCAACGTACGCCCTGTCATTCCAGTAGGAGCCTCCTCCCTTTTTTGTGAAGGTGATCATTCCGTAGTTGTAGGTGGAGGCGGGGTCAAGCCCCTCTTCCCCATCGGAACCGACGGAGGAAAGGTCTGCCGGATCATCATAGCCGGATATCTCTCCGTGGATCAGTTCCTCATCAGGGGTGATCTTCTGGGTACCCGTGATGGGTTCATCATCCTGGAGCTCGCCTTCCCCTTCCGAAAAGATAAATGATGTCGATCCATCCGGTCTTCCGGTGTTGCTGTTGGTGAGGCTGACCTCGGCTTCGGTTCCCTTAAGTGTGCAAAGTCCCTTTGA
>JAEELB010000212.1 GCA_016288705.1 Lachnospiraceae bacterium
AGCCGCAAGGTGGCTCCGAAACTCCGGAATCAGTGGCTCTCATTCTCCGGAATGGTGGCTCCGAGGAGCCCGGAATAATCAACCATATCACAGCTCCCGGCGACGGGGTTTGTCATGACAGTGCAGGCGGAAGGCCCGGGTTATGTCAAGACAGAGCATGCGACTTACACAACAGTGGTGTATGCAAAGGCCGCAGAGGAGGAAGAGGTGGATATCTCGGAACTCACTTCCATTGAAGGATTTGCGGTCAAGGATACTATCAGTGTCACATCGGGATTCTTTGATGGCAATACTGAGTATCCTGCAAATTCGGGTGATTATCCGGCTGCCCCGTCAGTCGATACGGGGAATGGTTTGCTCAAGTTCACCCTGAACGACAATCCCGGCCCGGCAAATACCCTGTCATTTACGGTGAGCAGCGACTTATATGAGGATTTCCTCGCTGTTTTCGTCGTGTTCACCACCAAAAGGGATAAGCAGATAGTTACATTTGACAGTGACGTCGTGGAAGACGGCAAAGTGGAAAGGGGCTACGGCACCCATTCATTTACCTGTACTGCCAGCAGTAACTATGCAGATGCAGTAATATCGTACAGCAGCGATAATACTGCCGTGGCGTCCGTGGATTCAGCCGGAAATGTGGCGATCCACTCAGCCGGGGAGGCTAAGATCACCGCAAAGGCAGCCGCCACAGGAGACGATTATACCGGTGGCTATCTGGCAGGCTCCGCCTCATACGTCCTGACTGTCCATAAGAAACCGGTAACGGTATCCGGCATCAAGGCAGAGGACAAGACCTATAACGGTGAAACCGGCGCGGTCCTTGATTATTCAGGAGCATTGATCGACGGGGTCCTGGAAGCGGACCGGAGTTATGTGAGCGTCGAGGCCACGGGCGCTTTCCAGGATGCAAACGCCGGCTCCGGAAAGACTGTAAATTTAAGCGAGATGGTGCTGAAAGGCGAACGTTCGGGCAATTATTTCATTCCCGAAGACGGACAGCAGAAAACTGCCACGGCCGCCATCTCAAAGGCGGAATACAAGGGAGTGAAGGAGGTCTCCAGAAATACCTACATGGGGGCGTCTGACAGCATAGACCTTTCCCAGATGATAGCGGAAGGCGGCACTATCGTTTCATCCGGCATCAGCGTTGAAGATCCGTCAGTTGTGCTTGATGGGGATCCATCAGTTGCAGACAATAAGCTTAATTACAAATTTGCCGATAACGCCCCTGTAGGGCAGCAGGCTATCGTCACAATTCCCGTGACCAGCACTAATTATGTGAATTACAATATCACGGTTGAGCTCTTTGTCACGAGCCTTAAGAGGCAGACCCTGACTTTTGCAGATGTGAGCGAAGGAACTGTGGAAACTACCTACGGAGAATCCGTGACCCACACGGCCACCCCCGGATCCGGTACTCCCACCATCACCTACAGCAGCTCTGACACATCAATTGCCACGGTGGACTCAAGCACCGGCAAGGTCACAACCCATAAAAACGGCACTGTGGTGATCTCGGCCTTCGCTGCCGCGATACCTGAGCACACCAGCGCCACCGAGAGTTATTCCCTGACTGTCAAAAAGAAAACGGCATCGATCTCGTGGGCAACGGATTCCCTGACCTACAACGGATCCCCCCAGGCTCCTGCCGCATCCGTGTCAAATAAAGTTGGGGATGATTCAATCACTGTTACGGTTACGGGGCAGGAGACCAGCGTTGGAGAAGGTTATACCGCAACTGCCGTGGAACTGAGTGATGACAGGTATGAGCTGCCTGAACTGTCAGACAGGCAGAAGACATTTAAGATCGTTCCTAAAAAAGTGACGGTCAAGGGCACCGTGACCTACGCAGGAAAGGTGTACGACGGCACGGTAAATGCAAAAGCAAAGACTGCCGAGGAAAGTTCATGGACCTTTAACAATCCGCCTTTTGAAGGAGTGGTTGAGGAAGATGAGCTCACGGTGGCAGAAGCAACGGGAGTATTCGATAACAAGAATGCCGGCGAAAACAAAACCCTGATAGTGACTGTCACCCTCGGCGGCGGTTCTGCCGCAAATTATCAGATCGATTCCTTTGAGATCAAATCAAAGATCGAAAAGAAGACGGCAACCGTTTCCGGGATAACGGCCGACAATAAGACCTATGACGGAAACACCAGCGCTGTAATGGTGGTCTCAGGGGCCTCCCTCACGGGCGTTCTGGATGATGACAATGAAAAGGTGAATGTTTCCGGGGCTACGGGATCCTTTGCTGACAAAAATGTGGCCAACGGAAAAGCCGTGACCATAAATGGGGTGACTCTTGGCGGAGATGAAGCCGGCAACTATTCACCTGACTATAGCGGCATCACAGGCCTGACGGCCAATATCACTGAGAAGAAGCTTTCCGGGATCAGCTGGACCATGCCGGATGATCTCGTGTATAACGGCACGGACCGCGGGATACCCACAGCGTCCCCGCAAGGTGTCCTGACTGGGGATGAGGTGGAACTCTCCGTGAGTATTGACGGCGGGCCTGCGGTAAACCGTGGCAGTTATACCGCCAGGGCAGCCATATCGGCCGGAACAGATAAAGGAAATTACTCACTGCCCGATGATCCGACTACCACCATGACCGTCTCTCCTTTGACGGTTACGCTGGAATGGAGAAAAAATCCGACCGACGAAAGCCCTGCCACAGGCGATATAGAATATGATTACAACGGATCACCGCAGGCGCCTACGGCCACTGTAGGAAATCTGGTCTCAGGTGATGGCTGCAATGTGACTGTAAGTGTGGAAGGGGAACATACTAATGTAGGTAACTATACCGCCACTGCGTCAGCCCTCGGCGGTACCAGCAGCGCCAATTACATGCTGCCTGAGACCCTGTCGGACAGGCAGAAAGCTTACAGCATCGTACAGTCTGCCCCTGACCCTTCCGGACTTCCGGCTAATCAGAAACCTGCGGCGTTCCAACCGACGTATAACAAACAGCCGCAGGCAATAATTGCGGCGCCTGAGGAATTGCCCTCCGGGTATACAAACGTGCAGTACATGGTTGAACGCAAAGAAAGAAACTCATCGGAATACAGATATCTGGATGACGAATGGAAAGATGCGATTCCCTTCCACACGGATTCTGCATATTATAAGGTTCATGTGAAATATATACCGGACTCCAACCATACAGCCTTTGAACTGCCAACTCCTATCGAAACCTGGATTAATTCAAAACGGTTAACAGACTTTGTATTTGATCCTGCCCCGGGTGAAGACGGCAAGCCCCACTTAAAGTATACCGGAGAAGTTATCTGTCCCACTGTCAGTTTCAACGGCATATGTCCAGGCGACGAAGTCACAATAACCAATAGCGAAATTACTTATGGAGATGGTATAAATGCCGGAACACAAGGGGTTTCAGTATATGGACTAAGCAACATAAACTATACTTCGCCTTATACAAACACTTTTTATTATGTGATCGATCCGGCGGATCCTCCTGATCCGTCCACCTTAGATGCAAAATATAAGCCTGCCGCGACCAACCCTGAATATAATGGGCAGGATCAGGATCTGGTCACGACGCCTGAAGACTGTCCCACAGGTTACACGAAAGTTCAGTATAAGTTAACAGGCGGAGAGTATGGTGATTCAGTCCCTAAGGGTAAAAATGCAGGTACTTACAAGGTGTACGCTAAATATTACGCGGACTCGAATCATACCGACTTTGAATTAGAAATCGAAGCAAAGATCGTTCCTAAAACAGCTGAACTGAGCTGGAGTCCTGAACCGGGAGAAGACGGCAGGATCAAGTTCATTTATGACGGTTCAGCTCAGGCCCCCACAGCCACAGTCAGCAACCTGATCACGGGAGATGTTTGCACCGTTACGGTTACCGTTTCCGGAAACCATTTGGATGCGAATGCGGGAGATTTTACCGCCACAGCCTCCGCCCTGAGTAACAGTAACTATAAACTGCCGGATTCTCCTTCTAAGGCCTGCTATATCCTTCCTGCTGCGCCTCTGGAGCCGGCCACTCTGCCATCTGAAAATAAGCCAGCGGCTGTTACCGGTCTTAAGTTTAATACAGACAGCGTTTCCCAGAATCTGGTCACGGCTCCGAGTTCACTTCCCTTGGGTTATACGGCTGTGCAGTACAGCCTTACAAATGAAGGGGACTGGGCTGACGATATCCCCAAGGGTACAGACGCAGGTGATTATAATGTCTATGCGTATTACGTGCCGGATGCTAACCACACTGCCTTTTCCCTGGGGCCTATCCCGGTCACGATCGGCAAGGCGGATGCGGTCCCTGGTAATGTAGGAAAGAGACGGGTTTACACTCTTACCTCCATAGAGGCATCATCCGGATACTCAGCCAAGGACGGCATGCCTTCTAATGCGAAGCCCTTGTCCTACACGGCAGATACGGCAAATATCAGTCGCAGCAAAGAGGGCGGCGGATCTCCAAGTTCATCAGCAGGCGCCAGTAACTTTGCAGTGGACGAAAACGGCATCGTGACTGCGACGCTGTCCGGTGAGGCGGGTGATATCATTACCCTGCCCGTGAAGGTGACATCGCAGAACTATGAAGAATCCACCGTAAACATAAATGTCACCCTGACGGAAAAGACTGCAGCTACTGTATCTTTCCCGGAAACCACCCCTGGGAGTAAGGTTTATGGGGATGACGCCTTTACGCTTTCAGTCAATGTCACCGATCCCGGTTTACCCCTTCCGGATTCTGCGTCTCCCTGGAGCTGGGAGAGCGGGGATACCAGTATCGCTGAAGTGGACAGTGACGGGAAGGTTACCATAAAGGGTGTCGGTACGGTTAATCTTACGGCCAAATATGAATCCCTGACCGCCAAAGGATCCCAGGTCCATGCCTTAACTGTCACCCCACGTACGGTAGAGATCGAGTGGATAGGAACCAGCTTCCCTTATGATGGCTCATATCACAAGCCTAACGCCAAAGTGAAGAATCCTGCTTATAGCGACGTTTTGACGCTCACTGTGTCAGGAGACTCTCAAACCGAGGTGGGAGATAACTATCCCGCAGAGGTGACGGCGATCAACGGCGAAAAGAACGGCTGTTATGTGCTGCCAACTGAGGAGGCTTACAAAAAGACCACCTTCAAGATCACGCCTGCCGTGCCGGAGATCATTAAGGAACCTGCGGCTATAGATGGCCTGAAATATACAGGGGAGGCTCAGACCCTTATTGAAACGGGCGAAGTCACCAACGGGAAGATGTCATATTTCCTTGCGGCAGACGATTCGACAGCTGCCCCTTCACCGGATGATGCCGGATGGAGCGAGACTGCTCCGAAGGGAACCGATGCCAAGTCGTACAAGGTCTACTACCAGGTCAAAAAGACCAGTGATAATTACGGGGATATAGCGCCGAAACTGATATCCGGCGTGTCCATCGGCAAAGAGGACATAAACTCTTCGGTGGTTCAGTCAGGGACTCTTTCCTATAACGGAAGTGAACAGGCTGCAGAAGTGACTGCTTCGCCTCAGACCATCCATGGCCAGACGGTGTCCTACAGTTACTCTGCTTCCAAGTCCGGCGATTATTCCTCTTCAGTGCCCAAATTCAAGGAAGCCAGGACCTATACGGTGTATTACAAGGCTTCAGCGCCCAATCATAATGATGAATCGGGCTCCTTTGACGTGACCATTGACCGGAGATCCATCGCGGACGCTGATATCACTCTGGGAGATCAGCTTACCTACAACGGAAATGAGCAGGTCATGACCGTGTCAGGCGTAAAGTGCGGCGATCTGGAAGTGAATGACTATGATGTGACGGGAAATAAAGCGAAGGATAGAAAGACTGACGGAGATTACGCCCTTACCATAACAGGAAATGGGAACTTCAAAGATACCGCCACTGCGAATTGGAATATCGGGAAGGCTGATTCCTCTGCCAATGTGAAAGCGATAGAAAAACTTCACTTTACCGGCGGGGAGCTGGAGCTGGTGACGGGTTCCACCGGTGACGGCACTCTGTATTATGCTCTGACGGATGATGATGCGGTCGAACCTCCCGCGACGTTGGTATGGGGGGTTGAAAAACCCAAGGCCAGGGACGTTGGCACCCATTATGTCTGGTATTACGTGAAGGGCGACGGCAACCACAATGATTCAGCGAATGTGCGGCTGGCCTGTAAGATATTGAACGCCGCCATCAGTTATAATGTCACGGCCTTTGACGGAACATACGACGGGCAGGATCATGGTATCTCGGTCACCGTGACCGACCCTGCCGGCCAGTCGACTGTGAAATACGGGGAAATAGAAGGCGTTTACGATGAGAGCGTATCTCCTCTCTTCAGGAATGCAGACACATATACAGTGTACTTTAAGATCACCGCGGATGGATATTCCGAAAAAACCGATTCGGCAGATGTGAGGATAGACAAGAAGACACTCAGCATCAATGCTGTTTCAAAGACCAAAGAATTCGGCGCTGACGATCCCGGTCTTACTTACGAAATGGAAGGCCTGGTCCAGGGTGATGAAAATGTGATCACGGGAAAGCTTGTCCGCGAAGCCGGAGAGGATGTGGGCGAATACACCATTGTCCAGGGCACCCTAAAGGCAGGTGATAATTACAGCATTGATTATAAGGAGGCTAAGTTTTCCATTACTCCTGCCGATTCATCCGGAACCGTTTCGGCAGCGGAAGATCTGCGGTATACCGGAGGGCAGCAGGAACTGGTGAAGGTGACTGAGGCGGCCAAAGGCGGAACATTCTATTACGCCCTTACGGATCAGGAGTCTGCCGATGCTCCCGCCACGGGACAGACCCCTTCCGCAGACTGGAAGGCGGACGTACCCACTGCCGGTGCTGTCGGAACCTATTATGTATGGTATTACGTCAGGGGCGATAAGAATCATTATGATACGGTGCCTCAGAAGCTGACCTGCGCTATCGCGGACTCTGACATCAAGTATTCGGTTTCAGCCTTTGACGGGCAATATGACGGCGCATACCATGGCATTCAGGTCACGGTCACTGAGCCTTCGGGCGCGGTGGTGAAATACGGAAGAGGAGAAGGGGCCTGTGATCTTGATGAGTCACCGTCTTACAAGGATGCAGGTTCCCATACGGTGTATTTCGAGATAACTGCCGATAACTACGGGAAGGTAGCAAACAATGCCGACGTTAAGATCGCCAAAAGGCCTCTGACTATTGCCGCAGACCCTGCGAGCAAGCTTTTCCATACCGATGACCCCGCTCTGACCTTCAGGGACAACGGGCAGCTGGTGGAAGGAGACAGTATCACCGGCGAGCTGGCAAGGGAAGAAGGCGAGGCCGTCGGAACCTATCCCATCTGTCAGGGGACGGTGACAGCCGGAGATAACTATGAAATGAGTTATATCCCTGCCGTATTTACCATCACTCAGGCCGGTCCTTATGACATTATGCCCGTTGCGAGGGTTCTCTCCTATAACGGGTTTCAGCAGGACCTTGTGGAGGAGGATGAAACGGGCAGGCTTTACTACAGTATAGACGGCGAAAACTGGAGCCGGGATATTCCTGAAGGGAAGGATGCCGGGATCTACGCTTTCCTGTATATGGTCAAGGGCGACGCAGACCATAAGGACAGCGATCCGGTGGATATGAATGTCGCAATCCTCTGTAAGACCCTTTCGGTGAACGCCCTTGCACAGGAAAAGGTATACGGGGATCCGGATCCTGAACTCACCTACGGATATGAAGGCCTGGTGGAGGGCGACGGATTTACCGGGGCTCTTGAGAGGACTGAAGGCGATGACGCCGGGACATATGCTATTACTCAGGGCACTCTTTCGGCAGGTGATAATTACATCATAAACTATACCGGACAGTTCCTGACAATCGGCAGGGCCGGATCGTCAGTGACCAAAAAGCCCGTGGCAAAGGAACTGATATATAACGGAAGCCTTCAGGAACTTGTGACTGAGGGAGAGGCTGAAGGCGGCACCATGGAATATGCCATCGGTGAGTATACGGTCGCGCCTCCTGAAACCGGCTGGAGCGACAGGATACCTTCGGCAGTGGCCGATGACATGTATATCGTCTGGTACAGAGTCAGGGGAGACCGGAATCATTTCGACAGCGATGCTTCATATGTGATATCCAGAATGATCCTGACCAACCGAATAGTGTTTGTGGTCGATGATGAGGGGAATGAGAGCAAGAATTACGAAGCTGAGTACACGGGTCAGTCTGTGCGCCCCGAGGTAAGGGTGTTCCGGGACGGGATACGCCTGTCAGAGCAGAGAGACTACACTGTCTCCTACGGCAATATGAACAGGGACGCCTACACTCTTTCTCCCGGAGATGCCGGTTTTAACGGAGCCCTTGCACCCTCTGTCACCGTGAAGATGAAGGGATATTATTCGGGAAAAGAGACCAGGTACTTTACGATCAGGAAGGCGCGCCTTTCGGATGCTCAGGCATCGGACGTATCTCTTGTCGCCACCGGAAAGCCGCTCAGGCCCAGGATCGTCCTCACGTATAATGACCGGAAGCTCAAGGAAGGCAAGGATTATGTTCTTGATCTCTATTCGGAGGACGGGAGCACCCGGATCGATACCCTTAGCGAACCCGGCGTTTACAAGGCTGTGGCCACGCCTGCCGGAAATAATTTTATGGACAAAAAGGAGATAGGTGTTACTGTCGTTCCGAATGACGCAGTTCCCGTTTCAAAGTTCAAGGTGGTCTTTGCAAAGAAGCAGGCCTGGACGGGACAGCAGATAACGCCCGAGGTTACGGTCAGCTATTCCGGCAACACCCTCGTGAAGGACAAGGATTACACCGTGAGCTATGGGGAAAACATCTGCACCGGGACCGGTTATGTGACCGTCACCGGAAACGGAACAGACTACTTCGGCTCAAGGACCGAAAGCTTTAAGATCACCGGAGTGTCCCTGACAAGGGCAAAGGTCTTTTCGAAATCGGGAGACGAGCCCTTCGTGCCTGAAGTCTTTACCTACGACGGGACTGAACACAGTCAGGACAGCGAAAAATATGTGGTCAGGTATAACGGCAAGGCCCTCGAGGAGGGGACCGATTACACGGTTTCATACTCAGGAAACCTGAACGCCGGAAAAGCGAAGATGATCATCACTGCCGTAAGGGAGAGCGGATACACGGGGAGCATTAAAGTGCCCTTCAGGATACTTCCGCACCCCATCACCGGAGAAGACATCGTCATCGAAAGGGATATGTCCGCCCCCCTGATGCTGGGAGGCTCCGTGCCTGTCCCGGGGCTCTCATTTAACGGAATGCCGATGATCGAGGGCACGGATTACACTCTGACCTACAAGGACAACAAGAAGATCGGAAATACTGCCACCTATAAGGTAAAGGGCATAGGTAACTTCGGTGGTCAGACTCCTCCCATATCCTTCACCATCACGGCTCTGCCTCTTGACAGCGAAGAGATCTTCGTATCTGCCCCCGACAAGGTCTGGAGAGCCGGGAAGAAGAACTACCGGCAGAGGATCACCCTTATGGACGCCAGCGGGAAGGCCCTGACTCTTGGAGAAGGGAAAGACTATACGGTCAGGTATTATCTCGGAGACCCCGAAGGGGACGGGCGCGAGTTGGGCGATGAAGACGAGGCTCCGAATGGCAGCGAGATCTTCATAGTGGCGGCTGCCTCCGGGAGCGGCAGATACACTGGCAGCGTTACCGCTTCCTACAAGCTTGCGGACGCGGCAAATGTCAAGAGCCTTGCCCAGTCTTCTGTCAGAGCCGCAAGTAAGGAGCACACGGGACAGCCGGTGGAACTCACGGGAACCGATCTCACGGTGATACTGAAGAAAAGCGGCAGACAGCTTAAGCCCCAGGATTCCGACGAGGACGGATACAGGATCGCTTCATATTACAACAATGTGAGGAGAGGCACCGCCGTCGTTATCCTCGAGGGAACCGGAGGCGTGACGGGAGTACGGGCTGTCCGGTTCAGGATCGGAAAGCTTTCGATCAGGTCCATACTCGGCATCGGATGAGCGGCAGGGGGGATCGGATGGCGATCCCCCCTTCCTTCATTATACTTTTCTCGGACAGTGTCTGTTATTCAAATGACAATTTGACAATGGGCAGTGTTGATTATATTATGAAAGGTGATTTTTTATCTGCAATTCTACATAACGGGGGTATATTCGGATGTCTGGACGACATGGAAGGATCATAGGACTGGATATTGGAAATTACAGACTGAAGGTCGCAACGGGCGAGGGCAGCGGTGCCCGCGTGGTCGCTGCGAGGCTTCCCGACAATCTTGTCAAGGGGAATGAGATCGTCGCGTTTGAAGCCATGGCGCAGTTCATTAAGGAGAGCCTGAAAAAAGCCAGGATATCTCCGGGCAAATGCGCCATTGTACTGCCGAACGGGCTCTATCACCTGCGCCGCACAAAGGTGGCGGTCATGACCACGGGGCAGCTCAAGGTAAATCTGCCCTACGAATTTCACGATTACATTGCCCAGGACACGGATTCCTATGTCTATGACTATCTCGTGCTTGGGAATGACGGGAACGAACTGGATATAATGGCTGCCGCCCTTCAGAAGGACAGGATGTACCGCTTTGAGAGGATGTGCCGCGACGCGGGGCTTAAGCTCACCGGCATCGTTCCCGATGTGCTGTGCCTGCAGAATGTGGTCGAGAGATACATGGAGATTTCCGGTCAGCAGAACGGCGATTACGTCATCCTGGATATAGGACATCTCAGCACCACCCTGACCTTTTTCCGCGACGGGGTATATGAGATATCAAGGGACATGAGTTTCGGCGGAGAGAGCATCTCAAGGAAGGTCGCGGATGATTCCGGCATCGACATTCATATAGCCCAGCTGAACGTGGAAAAGAACCAGAATGACGTGCTGAAATCCGAACCGCTCAGGGAAATTTACGAGAATATCGCCACCGAGATAAACCGTGTTCTGAACTTTTACAACTACAACAATCCCGGAAACAAGATCGAATGTATTTATTTCTGCGGCGGGGGATCGCATGTGGCGCCTCTCATGCAGACCATTACCAATACAACAGGCATGGCGATGAGGAGCGTGAGCGAACTCATAGACGTGGGCAGGAACAGCGGATCGAAGGCTGATTACGCCTCCAGCCCTCAGGCTTTCGGCGTCATGCTGCAGTAAAGACAGGGAGAAGGAAAATGCTGGGAAAGCGAGTTTATCAGAAGGACAAGAATAATAATACCGCCCCGAATGCGAACCCCGAGGGGGTGGATGTTACCGAAGAGGGCGCAGCCGCAACAGGAGAGGAGCAGGCTGCGGCAGCCGGTCCCGTAAAGAAAAAATCCATCCTTCACAAACAGATCGGCAAGGGATCGTCCATGCCCACAAAGAGGCACATCAACCTTTACATTTCCGACAACCAGAAAAAGAAGGTTGACAAGAAAGCCGTTGTGGCAGCGGTACTTTATGTGGCGGCGGTGCTCATATTTGTAAAATTTTTGATCCTTGACACAATGGCAAAGACTTCGGCTGTTAAGAAAGAGTATCAAATGGCCGAAGATAATCTTGAAGTACTGAGAGTGGCGAATAAGGACTTCGATGAAGTCCTGGCCCAGTACAGCCGTTTCGGGAACAACTTCATGAAGCCGGCGGAGCTCGCCCAGAGGGACCGGATGGAGATCCTGGACCTGATAGACAGGGACTTTATGGGGAAGGACGGCCTGATAAGCGTGAATGTTACGGATAATTCGGCGACGATGGAGATCACGAGCGAACTTCTGGCCGATGTCTCCTCGCTTGTAAAGACTCTGGAAGATGAGCCGATAGTATATTATGTGACGGTCAGCAGGGCCGCGACCCAGAAACCCAACGGGACGCCCGAAGATATAGGCGCCTCCATAGCCGCGCAGAAGGATGTATCCGCCACCATGACGGTGTATTTTGTGGATCAGAACGCTGAAGAGGGGACTGAAGAAACCGCAGAGACAGCAGAGACAGCGCCCTCCAATGATAAAGGAGGGAACTGAACATGAACGGAAAGGGTATCCCCACAAGGACAAAGGTGATGCTGGGCATCATCGTTTTCGTGCTTTTAGGCGTTTACTATTACGCGGTGGTATATATGGACTACAAGAACGCAAAGACCATGTATGACACCACGGAGATCGAGGCCGAGATCGAAAAGGAGACGCTCAGGGCCAGGCAGAAGTCCGAGATGAAGAAGATCATGGCCAGTGAGACCGATGTTCCGAAGGCTGAGGTGGCGACCTACGACAATGCCAAACAGGTGATGATCGAACTGAACGATATATTCGCAACCTCGGAGGAATACAGTTTCAGTTTCGACCAGCCTTACGCCACTGAGGGAACGGACACTGTGAGGCGGGATATTTCTGCCAGCTTCAAGGTCCGTGATTACGCGACGCTGGAGAGGATACTGGGAGAGCTTGACTCCTGCAGATTCAGGAGCAAGATAAACGATCTCTACCTCAGAGCGGTAGAGGACAGAGAGACCGGTGACAATACCCTTAAGGTTTGTCCGGTGGACGCCACCCTTACGGTCCGGTTTTATGAGACCCTGTACGGTGCGCCGTCAAAGGACGGGGTGAGTTTTGTGGAACCTGAAGAAGGAGAGGAGAGCAATATGCTTCAGACTCTTTCCAGTTCAAAGGAAAGAGCTGAAAATACCGGAAATGATTATTGACGGTATCATGCGGTGAGAACCGTGCTTTTGTTACAGAAAAGAGGGAAGCTATGATTACTTGGAAGAGATTGCGTGAGAAAAAGGGCTATACATTGGCGGAACTCCTTGTGGTTATTGGGATCATGGGAGTGCTTGCGGCCATAAGCTTCGTTGCGGTGAGTCATTACAGGAAGACCCTTAAGCTTCTGGAGATGGACAAGACCGCTCAGGAGATCTATATCGCCGCCCAGAACCATTTCACACAGGCTTCCACCGGTTCCAAGTTCAAGGAGGACGTGAAGAAATCCCTTGCAGGCGGCTCAGAGATCAATCTCGGAACGAAGATGACCGCGAAGCCGGCAGACTGGGATGATGCGGAGTACGGTTCCTGGGACGACGTCAAGGACGATATGTACTACATCCAGTACAACTGCTCTTTGGGCTCGGATTCCGACGACCTTCTGAACGATTCCCTCCTCAGATACGTACTTCCCTACGGCGCCATAGACGACACCATCAGGAAGGACTGTCAGTATGTCATAGAGTACAACGCCGCATCCGATGCGGTTTATGCCGTTTATTACACCGATTCAACGGATGAGCAGCTCTTTGAAGAGGCTGTCCTTCAGGCTTCCGCGGGCGACGCCAACGCCTGGCAGTACAGGAATGATCCGTCCAACGGCGCCACGAACAGATCCAGGACCGCTTACAACTCCGGAAAGGTCATCATCGGGTACTACGGCGGAGGCTCCATAGTCCTGCCTTACAGCCTGAGCCTTGAGGAGAACACCGTTGTGGTGCACAACGGAAACCGTCTCTGGGCCGAGGTATACTGCCCCGTAAATGAGACGAAGATCAAGGACGCCGGCATATTGCTGGTGGACGTCAAGGTGACGGGAGAAGTGAGCGGAGCGGAAAAGGTCCTCAGTTTCAGGGTCGGGAAGAATCCTTCCGATTTCGTGAACAACAGTCCCGTGAAAAAGTCACAGGCCATTACTGACGATGAATTCTCGGCCATGAAGCTCACGGGCTTCAGGGGCTTCGAATTCGTGCTGGACGACATAACGGAGTCCGGAGGCCACTTCGCGCAGATCTTCGCGGATGCCGACGGGGACGAAGACTTCATTCCCGGAGAGGATATCAGGATCTCGGCGGAATCAACCATAGCGGATTCCTCCACCGCCCCCAAGGGCAGCAATGAGGTGGTCACCAACAGCCTGTACTCCGCTGTGGAGGAGGAAGCCTATGTCACCTCCTCAAACGATCCGGTGGCAATTAAATCCGAGTACAAGGACAAATTCACCACCACCGCGAAGATATCCACTTTCCGCCATCTGGAGAATCTGGACCCCCTGATCTCCGACGTGAAGAATGTGTCCGGGACCTTTGAGATCACCCAGGCCTTCCTCATCAATGATATCACCTGGAAGAGCGCGGACAACAAATTCGAATACGTAAATGATACCAATCAGGACATCTATGTCAGGAGCAGGATGAGGGACGGCCATACCAACGGCAAGATCACTGACTGCTTCTCGGGTTCTTATTTCTCTGCTGTTCCGGGCTACAGAGGCATAGTCACTCCCGAGCTTTCCGTGTTCAACGGTCAGGACAACAGGATCATCAGCACATATATGGTGGGTGATTCAAGTCATTCCGGAACATTCCCGGATGCGGGTCTTTTCAGAAATGTGCCCGAGGGCTTCCTGATCAAGGATGTGGTGCTTGAGGACACGGAAGTTCATGCAAAGGGAAATGCCGGCCTGTTCATCGGCAATGTGGACAAGGCTCTTGCAGCTTCGGAGTATTCGGGACTTACAGCTGCTTCGCACACTTATGATCTCTCCAGGACCGGATATGCGGCCATTTCCGATTCCACCATAAAGGGGCACGCATCCGTAAACTGCACGAATTCCGATACCCTGGCTCCGGTTCCCGATGCTGCGACCTTCGCCTTCAACGCAGATTCCGGCGCAGGCCTTCTCGTGGGCAGATATTCCGGAAACGGCGATCTCCAGATCAACAACGTGACCGATATCTCCATAGACAGGGAGGAAATGAAGCTCGAAGCCGCCGAAGAGGCTAAACTCTTTGACGGAAAGAACGTAAAGCCCGCCTATACCGAGGCTGTGTACGGCTTAAACGCCGGTGGCCTTGTGGGCGTGATGAGCCCCGGGGCGGATGCTTCCATAACCGGAAGGCTGTATCTGGGAAGGCTTACGGATGTTTCCTCTGCCGGAGGAGCAGCGGGAGGCGTCATAGGTTCGGTCACCGGCACGAACAGGGCAGGAGTGTACGGTTATGTGCTGGCCAAGGCAGAAGCCGGAGAAAAAGGCGTTACCGGCTTTGACAAGAATACCGAAGGAAAGTGGGTCTTTGCCCCTTCCGACACTGCTTATGCATCTCCCTATCTCACGGGCATCGTGGGTATCCTGGATCAGGCCCACCCTGATCTTACCGTGGCCATGCTTCCTCCTTCGGGGGACAAGTATGGAGATGCAGGCACCGCTTATTATTACGACAGTGTGTATTTCTCGCGTTATGTGCCTAACGCTGCGGACAGGACTCTGTTCAATTCTCTGGGGCTTAAGGCTGCGAACATCACGGTCAGGTCAGACACTTCCGCCGGCGGTTTTGTGGGCATGGTCGCCGGAAAGGGAGAATTCACCAATGACATGGTCTATTACAGACCTCTTGAAGGCAGGACCCATCTGGATGGCGACGCCTGTCCACAGGCAAAAGCCAATGTCTCCACCGAGGCTGCAAACGGCATAGCCGGCGGCTTTGTGGGAAGCACACAGGGCTCTGCCGCTTCATACTTTACAAACTGCGGTTCCCAGTCCATAGTGCTGTCAAAGGCGGGAGGTTCCGCCGGCGGCTTTGTGGGAACTGCCGGGGGCGTTGTGGCCTTCAGCCGCTGCTACAGCGGCGGACATACCGTCACCAACGAGGCTACCGCAGGCGTCAGTAAGTTCGATACGAACCACTTCAACGTGACAGGGGCAAATATCGCAGGCGGCTTTGTGGGAACCGTCCTTCCGGGCGTGAGCGCTTACGTGGCTGCGGAAGACACGGGCTATGTCTTCACTCACTGCTTCTCCACCAGTTCCGTTGAAGGAAAGATCTACGGCGGCGGCTTTGTGGGATATGACCAGTCCGCAACCTACAATTTCAGCGGAAGTTATGCTGCCGGGCTTGTGAAGACGAATTTCAGTTCCAAAGACAGCGAAGCGGATTACGCCGCCCCCGGAAACAGGAAGACGGGCGGCTTTGCAGGGTGGCTCACCTGCGCCCTTCCGGAGATACATCAGACCGTCGCCGATGTGGAAGACCGGGGCATAGTTGCGGTCTCCTACAGGACTAACGGGGGAGGCGAGGTTCAGAAGGAATACCCCAAGGCCTCCTACTATTACTACGGCGTCAACAGGAGCACGGACGGGATCACTCCCGTTGGTAATTCCACCTTTACCGGAGCTCCCGTGGAGATAGATTCCGATGACGTGTACTGCCCGGGAAAAGATGCCAATTATTTCATCTTTGAAGCGCCTTACAATCCCGCCACCGCCACCGTGAGGATCGACGTGAACCAGGTCTGGCAGATACAGTCAAAGGTGGGCGATACTCTTTCCAGAAAGATCCTTCAGATGGATCAGACCATGACTTTCGTGGATGTGGATTCCAATGACGGGACTCTCAGATCACCTTATATCTTCAGCGCCTTCAAGGAAAATGAGGCGGGTCATCTTGTGGATGTGTATCACGCCGCGGAGAAGAAGTACGGCATATCCGTGGGAAGCCTTCTGAACTACAGCAACACTTCCTACAGAAAGATATACACCGCGATCTACAGCGACTGGCAGGAGCCCAGACAGAAGACCGGATTTGTCTACGGCTACGGTTACAGGGAGACGGAGGCGAAGGTCAACGGCGACAAGACCATGCTGGAACCCGTGAAGGAGACCAGGACCGTGACCGTAAAGGATACACAGACCGGGACCACCTCCCAGATGAACATCACGGTGAATAAATACCATTGGTACGTGGTGAATGCGCTCAAGTCCAAGGTCACGGGTCAGATATACACCCAGGTGGTTCAGGATGACCTTATCAAGACTCCTTTCGGAGACACCACGGACAACACCGATCCCACCTACAGCATGGAAGGTGTGTATACCCTCATGGTCATACCGGAGAACGGCGTGGAGGAGGAAACCTGGGACGCCGAAAAAGAAGGCTACGGGAAGATATCACCCGGAGGAGTCCTGTACGACGAGTTCGTGAAGCTGTACAAGAACCTGAATCCTCTGCAGCCCGACGATCCGGATACGGAACAGTTATTTGCGCTGGCGCGTCTCTTCAACGCCTGCGACATGGTGGACTTTGACGGTCAGCTCTGCCATTCCTATTCATTTACCAGCCAGGTGGTGAGAAAGGCTGTAAATCAGGGTACCACAACCGCATGGGTTAATAACGTGCAGCTTGATGCTGTCAATAACGGTAATGGCCGCACTGCTATTTTGAATGAGACATATCTGTGTTATGGCTCAGCGAATAGATGGCTCGCAAATGCTGCCTTCCCTGACCTGAATGCGCTGTATATGGAAGCGATGGGGGGAACCCCTCCGCATGATTATGATATTTATAACGATAATACTCCCTTTGGAAAATTTGTGGATACATTCTATTCATTCAGATACTACAGAGGTAAGGACGGGGCCATCTACGTATCCTTCCAGAGGACCGGTCTCCACGGTGAAGACAACGTGAACGAGGCGGGGCGTTCCGCAGATATCATCACCACCCCTACCGGAAGATCCAGCGGAGGCAATTATTACTTCTTTAGGTTCAACACCAGGTTTGCTGCGACCGTGGATATAGTCATAGGAGACAGGGACACTACTGCCACCACCGACATTTACAAGTCCACGGAAGGCACGCCCAAGCCCATAAAGAGGACCGATCCCAACATGGAGTGGGGCGGGTATTTCAATGATTCCATTGAACATCCTTATCTGATCAGGACTGCCAAGCAGATGAACGGCGTCAGCGTGAACCTGGGTGGCAATTCAGATAATCAAAGGCGCGTGTATATGGTGCCGAACAACTACTTCTTGCAGGGCGCAGATATTTGGTTCGGACCCGGAAACTATGACAGCGAGAATGGGCCGCTGAGCACCTGCTCTGTTGTGCAGGGCGGAGGCTCCGGTGAGGACGCTCAGGTCCTTCCCGAGAGCTGGCAGACCGATAAATACTACGGTTCCGGTTTCTACGGCTTCTATTCCGGAGCGGTCTACACGGCCAGCGATGTGATGGAGCCTTACATGAAGCCTTATTCCACCATCAGGGATCTGAACAAGGGCAACGATAACGGAAACGGGTTAAAATATACTGTGGTTCTGAATCAGGAGCCCGAAGAGCACACCCCTCTCATGGGTACAAAGACCCTGACCTCCGGGATCTTCATGGAGAACTTCGGAACCGTGGAATACCTGAGGAGCGCCGGATCCATAAAGATGAAGAGCGAAAAGGAGATAACCACGGATACGAACCTTATCGGCGGGATAGCGGCCTGGAATAAGGGCGCCATAAGGTACTGCGATTCCGCGGTTGAGATGGAGGTCAAGCTCAATCCCGAATACAAGAAGATCTACGCCATCGGCGGCGTGGCTGCATCAAGCTCCAGGTACAAGAGAGAGGACAGCGTCCCCGTGGGTCTCGATCACTGCGTGTTCGAAGGAAAACTCACCGTCAACGGCACCGGCAATACCATCGATACAGGAGACAAGAAGCTCAGGATAGGCGGAGTGGTGGGAACCACCATGAGGCTTGGCGACGGCCAGAATAACGAAGCTTCATCCGTCACCAACTGCGTGAACAAGGGAAAGATCAGAGTGGAAGCCCCCGACAGGATCAAAGCCTATTGCCTGGATGTGGGTGGTATAGCAGGAGAAGCGGGAACCACGGATCGGGACGAAAAGACATCCAAGACCAGCGCCATGCAGGATGATTCCGGCAATTTCCAGGGCGTGAACGTGGGAACCGTGCTCAAGTCCACAAATTACGAGGATATCTATGTGGGGACAAAGACACTTGATACCTGGCTCTATGTGGGCGGCGTAGGCGGAAGCGGAAGCTTCAATGAAAGGGAAGAGACCAGCCACAAGGGCGGCGACTTCATTGACTGCGGTTCCATTACCGACACGGACAACAGGAAGGATGGAGACGATAAGGGAATAGTGGTAGCCGTGGACAACATACCTTCCCAGAAGAAGAGTCAGTGGAGCAGTGATTTCGCCGATTATACCGTGTTCATAGGCGGCATCACCGGATCTCTGGCCCAGGGCTTCGGAGACGGCGACGGCAGGGCCATGGTGAGATGGGAAGAAAAAGATACCGAGCATCCGAAGGTAGCGATGCCCATCACCCTCAAAACCTATGACAAGGATTTTACCGAATATGAATCCGGGATCTCAATCGGCGGCGCGGTGGGACAGATCATCGGAAACGCCACCCTGACCTCGAAGGCGGTGGTCTCAGACAAGGCCGCCATAAAAGTGACTGCCGGCAATAAGATCAACAACTCCGGGTTCCTGGCCATCGGAGGCGTCGCCGGCGCGGCAGAAGCTCCTTACAATTCAAACAGGAACTTCATCACCGACTTTGACGTGAAGAATCCCATCACCGTCAAGTCAAAGAACTGGGGAGCCACGAAGGAGCCCATGATAGGCGGCGTGACCGGAAGGATGTACTACGGCGAGATAGAAAAGGCCAAGGTCTCTTCGGAGATCAAGGTGGATATATCCGAACAGCTTACAAACAGCGCTGAAATGTATGTGGCAGGCATTATAGGATGTGACGGGGATAATAATCGGGATTACATGAGCAACAATGTCAATTCATGTACTTATTCCGGCAAGCTCTTCCTGATCCCCGACAGATGGGTCCAGAGCAACTACGTATATGTGGGAGGAATATCCGGAAGGCAGCTCGTTCAGAACAACAGCACCAGGGGAACGAACAACGTGAGGAACGGCGCTCTGCTTGAGGCCAGGATAGGACACGTTAAGGACGGCTATGACTTCTACATCGGAGGCATCGCGGGAAGCACGAAACAGAGCGGGACCCTCTACAGCAGCATGGGAGTGGATGCGACTATCCACCTCTACAAGGCGTCTAACAGCGAACTGGATACCTATTCCGGAATATATGCCGGAGGCGCCGTGGGAAGCGTGGGAGAGGGCGCCACAGGAAATGATCTGGCCCTGAACGGTTCCTATGTGACCACCAATTTCCGCAACGCTTTCGCCATATCCAGCAATTATCTTGAGAAGGGCGAGCTGAAGGAAAATGAAGACTTCGATGTGGACTTCGACAACGGGGTGTATGTGGGAGGACTTGCAGGCGAGAAGAGCGGCGGCCGCGTCAGGATGAACAGAGCTTACGTTTCCGTGCGGTTCAACAATTCCTCGGGCAGCGATTCCTGGGGCACCAATGAAGCCATCCTGGTGTCCACCGACAGCGAAGCCCCGCTGAACGGCGTTGAATTCAAGGATTGCTTCGCGGTACAGAGGACTTCCTACAAGTTTGCTGATACCGTAAGCCAGAACAACGCCGAGTTTAGGGACGGGACCTGCCAGATGGCGCCTTACTTCTACGATTACAGGGGCGCGAACATCTTTGACGGAGAGAGCACCATGTACGCCAAGTTCTTCTCGTCGCCTTCGACGGATGAAGACTATGAATGGTCAGGTGAGATAAGTACCTGCAACTTCAGGTACAATCAGAACGATACATTCCTCGTGACGGGAGCGGTCGTAGGAAAACTGGGTGACGACGAAGCCTTCGCCACCATGGCCAACGAACAGCTTGGCTGGAGCAAAAAGAAGATGTATCCCGTGCTTACCGTGAACGGAGAGACGGAAGATACCGGTCACATGAAGAATGAGATAGTCTGGCCTATGTACATCGGTACTTCGCCCAGACAGGCGGAGAGGACGCTGGATATCTTCAGCAACCTGTTCAACAGGATACTCCCGTGACGGTTTTCCGGGAACTTATCTGAGACATTGAGACATGGACAGAGGGAAGGATATGAAAGCAGGTGAGATCATGAAAAACAACGAGGGAAAGGGGTTTGCAGCGCTCCTGTGCGCTCTTGCCGTGGCGGTCGTGATCGCGGTGATGGCTCCGGGCTGGATGAACGCGGAGGGCAAAAAAGAGGGCACGGCGTCGTCCAACAAGCTTGATGAAAATGTGGCTACTGCTTCCCTTAACAAGCTGTTCCAGGAAGGACTTCTGCTTCCGGGAGCCACCGGCCCCATCTCGAGGCTTATCCCCAAGGCGGATCCCGATAAATACGGCGTCAGGTCTCTTCTCCTCATCAGGGGATTAACAAAGGACTATGTGCAGGATATCATCGATCACGGCGGACTCTGGTTCATGGAGGAGGACGGAAGCTTTGCGATCCATCCTCTGTACTACGAAGTGGATGAGGAAAGCCACTTCAATATCTGGATCACGAAGGCAAAGCTATCCGACGTGACCATGGAGAATTTCCGGGAGGTACTGGATCTGTCCAGCAGTCATCTGATGAAGTCCGGCGATATCGAAGAGCCCACGGAAGAGACCGAGACCGCGACGGAGACCGAGACCGGCACGGAGACGGAAACAGAGACCGAATCCGAGACCTCGAAGGAATCGGAGTCTTCCGAGGAGAGTAAATCTCCTTCGGTTTCCGAGAACAAGGCGTCCGGAAACGACTCTGAGAGTTCCGCAGGGGAAACTGCCGCCGGATCCACGGAGGCGCCCGCAAAGCCCTGATCCTGAGGGGACCGGGAAATAATAACTGAACGGAGATAGTCGGGATCCTGCAGCGGGATCCCGGCGCCGGAAAAATATACAGGGGGGTTCAGATCGGTGTATGACATAGAACAGCTCATTGCGAAATCGGCTTCAATGGGGGGGTCCGATATACATATCGTGTACGGCCTTCCGCCCAAGTGCAGGGTTGACGGCGTTCCGATCAATATCGAAGAGGCGGTCCTCACGGATGAAGACTGTGTGGGCATAGCAAAGCAGCTGGCCGGCGATGATTATGAAAAGATATCAAAGATCGGCGAACTGGACCTGGCAGTCTCCATGGCAGGCGAGCGTGTCCGTGTAAATCTCTTCAGACAGCAGGGTCACGTGTCGGCGGCTCTCAGGATACTTTCAAACAAGATACCCATGCTTGACAGTCTGGGACTGCCTCCGGCGGTAAAGGAATTTCCCAAGTACAACAAGGGCATAGTCCTTGTGACGGGGGAGACCGGTTCCGGAAAGTCCACCACTCTCGCTGCCATCCTGAATCAGATCAACCACACCCGTAGGGAACATATCATTACCCTTGAGGATCCTATCGAGTATATTTATAAACCCGACCAGTGCATAATCAACCAGCGCGAGATCGGGAGCGATACCGAGAGCTATGCGGACGGCCTCCGCGCCATACTCCGTGAGGATCCCGATATAATCCTCATAGGTGAGATGAGAGACATGGTCACTATGGAGATCGCGCTGACGGCGGCGGAGACCGGACATCTGGTCTTTGCCACCCTTCATACGAATTCTGCCCCCGATTCCATAGACCGTATAGTCGGCACCTTCCCCGCCGAGAGACAGCAGCAGGTCAGGATGCAGCTGTCGACTACCATTAAGGCCATCCTTTCCCAGCAGCTTCTGCCCAGGGCTTCGGGACACGGCAGGATAGTGGCTGTGGAGTGCATGATCTCAACCGCCAGCATACAGAACCTGATCCGTGAGGGAAAGACGCCCCAGATGCAGTCCTATATGTTGTCTGATTCCGATAAGGGGAGCATCACAATGGATAACTGCCTGATCCGCATGGCGGGAAACCGGGATATCACCCCGAACGTCGCCATCGATGCAGCCAATGATGCGGAGTATGTGAAAAAGAAGATCCTTTTCTGATCACGCCCTTTGAAACAGCCGAAAATGACGGATCCTGTAAGGGTGATCCGCACAGCATAATAAATTGATACGGAGGTAAACGCTTAAGTGAAGAGCATCAGACTCGGAGATATGCTGATCGAAATGGGCCTCATAACCCAGGATCAGCTGATGGAATCGTTAAAATATCAAAAGGAGCACGGACTCAGACTCGGTCAGGCGCTGATCGAGCAGGGGATCATATCCGAAAACCAGTTGATCCATGCGCTGAATGTGCAGTTGGGTATCGATTATATCGATCTCTCAAAGACCGATATATCACCGGAGATGTCAAAGTTTATTCCCAAGGCCCTGGCGAAGAAGGAACAGATAGTTCCCGTCCGCGTATACAAGGACAATCTGTACCTGGCAATGGCGGATCCGCTGAATTTCGTCGCTTTGGAGAATGCCAGGAATATCTCCGGTAAACAGATCATCCCCATGATAGCATCAAGGGTCTCCGTGGACCGCGCCATCAACCTGCTGTACGAAAACGTTGGCGCTGCGGAAGCCATGGCCCAGATGAGAGAGGAAGCAGGCATCCCGGACAAGGCCATTGAGACTCCGGAGATCAACGAATCCAGCGAGGACAGCGCCCCCACCATAAGGCTCGTGAATTCCATCATCGAGAGGGCCTATTCCGAAAAATGCTCCGATATCCATTTCGAGCCCACAAAGACCGACATGAATATCAGGATGCGTATAGACGGCAGACTCCAGAAGGTCATGGTCATTCCACAGGATCTCAAGGATTCTGTGGTGTCCAGGATCAAGGTCATGTCCCACATGGATATCGTGGAGCGCCGCGTTCCTCAGGACGGACGTATCGGGATCAGACTCCGCGGCGAAGAACTGGACATGCGTGTGAACACCCTTCCCACCATCTACGGGGAAAAGGTCTGTATCCGACTTCTGGGCCGTGACGCCGGAATGCTGAACAGGGCCGGCATCGGCATGGTGTTTGACGACGATAATAAGAAAGTCGACAGGCTGCTCGGCAACACCTCCGGGGTCATCATGATAGTGGGTCCCACCGGCTCCGGTAAATCCTCTACCATGTTCACTCTCATACATGAGCTTCTGAACGAGCACACGAACCTTGTGACCCTTGAGGACCCGGTGGAGTACAATATAGACGGCGCCACTCAGGTCCAGATAAATGAGAAGGTGGGGCTCACCTTCGCCAGCGGACTCAGGGCCATCCTAAGACAGGACCCGGATATCATTGCCGTAGGAGAGATCCGTGACGGCGAGACTGCGCAGATCGCCATGAGAGCCGCCATAACCGGACATCTGGTCATCACCACCATCCATACGGAGGACGCGGTTTCAGCTATCGACAGACTTAAGGATATGGGCGTGGAGCCTTATCTGATATCCGCAGGTCTGAGAGGCGTCATCTCCCAGAGACTGGTGAGGAGGATATGCCCCAACTGCAAGGCTCCCTATACTCCCGAGGAAAAGATGATCGATTACTCCCAGATCCCGCCGGATCCCGCAAGGATCTATTACATGGGACAGGGCTGCGATATGTGCTTCAATTCGGGCTACAAAGGCCGTATCGGCGCCTTTGAGATACTTCTTATGAATGACGAGATGAGACGCGTGATCACCCATGACGGCGACAAGCAGGAGTTCAGGGAAGCGGCAAAGCGTTCTTCCTTCGGTTATACCTCCATGATAGAGAACGCCCACAAGCTTGTGGATCAGGGGATCACCACAGTAGAAGAGATTTGCCGTACCATAGCGGTTACAGATTGACGGAGACCATATGAGCAGACTTGTGAGAAAATTGAGATCTGAGACCGGGGCAACGCTTATGCTGGCGCTTCTCCTGTTTATCATGTGCACGGTGGCGGGAACGGTGATACTGGCCGCCGGGACGGCCACTGCCGGAAGGGCAGCAAACGGCGCATCGGGAAGCTTATCCCAGGCCGATCAGGATATGTACACAATGGCTTCCGCCGTGAAGGTCCTGAGACGCCAGATCGAGGGGGGGATGGTCTTCGCCATGGGCACCTACGAGCTTAAAACGCCCGAGGACGCGGCAAAGACCGAGTTTAAGGATGAGGATTTTGCCCCCAACTGGAAGTACCTTTCCGTTCAGCAGGAGGGAAAGAAGTATTTCATAGGCTCCGTCGAGTACACGGAGTCTGAGCTTTGGAAGCAGACCTTCAGCACCACCGCTGACGGCGAACTCCAGAAATTTGTCACGGGAGAAAAGACGGATTCGTCCACGGGAAAATGCGAAGATACCTACTACCTCAGACTGCAGAATCCCGAAAACCCTTCGGGCGTCACCGTATACCCCGTTGAATGCGCTTTCTCCATGGATCCCGGATCCTACACCATTACCGTAAAAATGAGGCTTTGCAGTATTTCAGGTACCGGGGCGGTGGAATACGTCGGATCCGAAGCGGAGACCATCGTTTTTCCCGCCAAGATAAGAGAGTATGACGATGAGGTGAGGAAGAAGGGCAAAAAAGACTTTTCCAACACGACTCTCACGGTGGATACAAGGATCAGACGAAAGATCATCAGCTGGGGTGAGGGGAGTCCGGAATGAAGATGATAAATGTGCTTAAAAAAAAGAACAGCTCGAAGAAAGGCTTTTCCCTCGTGGAGACCCTCCTGGCGGTGGTCCTGGTAGGGCTCCTGTGCATCATCGTCGGGGGAGGGACCGTTGTGGTCAAGGATGCCTTCCAGAGAATGGTGAAGAAGGAAAATGCCGTGACCCTGTGTTCCACCATAGAGACGAAGCTGGAGTCCGAACTGAGAAACGCCGAGTACAGAGGCATGGACGGGGACACGATCCTGTTTGTGAGCCACTCCAACAGCAGTTACAGGGGGATGGTGATAGGGATAGCGCAGGATCCCTTCGACGACCCTTCATCTCCCGGCGTTATAAGGATCCATTTTTATACAAAGGACGGAGACAGCTGGAAGGATATGGATGGTGAGTCCGATGCGGACAAGAAGATCAAGGCCGCTCCCATCCTGCCCGAGAGCACATTTTCCGACAATCTGGTCCCTGAACTGACTTTGAATTATGACGATTCTGCAGGAACCTTCAGTTACAGGATATTGATCAAGGATGCATCGGGGGACGACGCTGCCGTACTTGCGGCCTCTCCCGAAAAGTCGGATGAAGACGGGTCGTTCCGTGAGATAAAGCCTAAATATTGACGGCGCGGTCCGGCAGAAAGAGGATGTGATGATCACTTTGATGATGAAAAAGATAAGGTCGAAAAAGGGCGAGAGCTTTGCTGAGGTTCTGATATCCATTCTGGTGATGTCCTTCGCCCTGTTGATATTGGCCACTATGATAACCGTTTCCTGGCGTCTGGTGCAGATGAGTACGGAGAATGAGCAGTTCAGACAGCTCTCTCTCGAGGATATGGACAGTTTCCTTGCGGATCCCGGCATTGCCGGCCCCACCTACGGCGACAGCTGCAAGGTCAAGTTCGTGGAAGCAGTCACGAATTCCCCCGTAAGGTTAAATGACGCCGACGGAAATTACGATCCCTCCGGACCTCCCTACCTTAACGCCAGGTGTCACAAGACCACCAGGGGCAGTGAGACCCTGTTTTCCTACTGGCCCGTTCCGGACTGAGCTTTGGAGGCGTAGAGCTTCACCCGGTGACCGTCGGGCAGTATTATCAAAAGTATGCAGGATGAACCTAAAATTTCACAGGCTGTTATCGACAGGCTGCCCAGGTATCTGAGATATCTGGGCGATCTGAGAGATCAGGGAGTTGAACGCATATCGTCCCGGGATCTCTCTTTGCTCATGCATTCCACTGCTTCCCAGATCAGGCAGGACTTCAATCTGTTCGGCGGCTTCGGACAGCAGGGGTATGGCTATAATGTGGATCATCTCTATTCCGAGATAGGCAGGATACTGGGACTGGACAAGGAACACCGTCTGATCATAGTCGGCGCAGGCCATCTCGGACAGGCGCTGGCAAATTATGCGAATTTTGAAAAACGCGGATTTGTTTTTCTGGGTATATTCGACAGGGATCCGGCTCTTTCCGGAAAGACTGTGGCGGATATGAAGGTGCGGCCCATGGAGGAACTGGTGGGCTTTGTCACGGAAAATGACATAGACATTGCAGTCCTCACCATACCGAAGACCGCCGCGGTCCCCGTCTCGGAGATACTTGTGAACGCCGGGATCAAGGCTATCTGGAATTTCGCTCACGCGGACCTTCCCGTGCCTCCCGGAATAATGGTCGAAAACGTTCATCTGACCGATTCACTGATGCATCTGTCGTATTCTTTGGCATCTTCCGCCGGAAAGGAATAAAAAGTTGGCTGGGAATTCGGAAGCGTTCAAAAGCGCCATAAGGCGGGTCCATGTGCCCGTGCTGACCCTGGATGTCAAGTGGTACTACCTCTTCAGGAGCGACGGCATGCCCGACAGGATAAAGAAAAAATCTGAGGAGCTGAACGCCCTTCTCAGAAAGCAGGGCAGGACCAATACGGAAGTGAAGAAACTCAGGCTTCTCAAGAAAAAACTTCTGGATGAGATGGTTCCTCTGCTGAACGAGGGGAAGAACAAGGAACTGGCCGAGCACAAGAAGCTTGTGGACGACATAAACAGCAGGCTGGAACAGTATGAAGGAAGCGATACCAGACTGCCCGACGATATCGAAAAGGTGAACAATGAACTCATGATGATGACCATGGAGACCTGTTACGAGAGGCTCCAGTACAATCAGAAAGAGCTTGACGGGATAAACAGCTGGCTCAGCAACGCAAGGGTCGAACTCAAGAAGAACGTGGCCAGAAAGCAGGAGAGGGAGATCCTGAACCGCTGTTATTATACTTACATGCATCAGGTATTCGGCGCGGACGTGCTGGATATCTTCGATATGGAATATGAGCCTCAGGATATAAGACCTAAAGAGGATATGGTGGAGTGAGGGATATTATGTGTGATCAGGATCAGACCGACATGCTTCCCGGCTCCGCTCCCGGGACAGTTACAGGAGCGGGACAGGACGGGAGGCTTCGTGTCTATGCAAGGATAGATCTGGACGCTCTTTTACATAATCTCAGCCTGATACGCGACAGCATCGATCCCGGCACGGGGATGTGCTGCGTGGTGAAGGCTGACGCCTATGGGCACGGGGCTGTGGAAGTCGCAAAAGCAGTGACGGAGCTTCCCTATGTGAAGTATCTGGCAGTGGCGACTCCCGAGGAAGGAAAGGAATTGAGGGACGCCGGTATCCACAGTCCTGTTCTGATCCTCAGCCCTTCTTTTCCCGGATCTGCCCGCACGGTGGTTGAGAACGACCTCACACCCACGGTGTTCACAGGGGATCAGCTCCTGCTCTTCTCACGTCTGGCAGGTGAATACGGCAGGAAAATAAAGGTGCATGTCCCTGTGGATACCGGGATGTCCAGGATCGGCGTCTCGCCTGATGATGAGGGACTTTCATTTGTGAAGGAAGCGTACGGGACTCCCGGGATCATACTTGAAGGCCTTCTTACGCATCTGTCCAGAGCAGACGAGGCTGAACCCGTGTTTTCCTCGGAGAGCGTGGATCAGTTCCGGGAGTTCTGCTGCAAGGTGGCGGAGTCCGGTATTGATATCCCCATCTGTCACTGTTCCAACAGCGCTGCGGTGCATACCATAAGTAACTCGAATATGGACATGGTCAGGACCGGCATAACCATGTACGGACTGTCGCCGTCCTCAGAGGTCACAAGGGAAGACATAGGGCTCAGGCCTGTCATGAGCCTGCACTCGGGGATATCCTACATAAAGGAGATAGAGCCCGGAACTCCGGTGAGTTACGGAGGGACTTTTGAGGCAAATGAGGATCTCCGCATCGCAACAGTCGGGGCGGGATACGCGGACGGCTACCCCAGAACCCTTTCAAATAAAGGCTATGTGCTGATAAGAGGAAAGAAAGCCCGCGTTCTGGGCCGCGTATGCATGGATCAGCTTATGGTGGACGTGACGGACATACCGGAGGCGGAGGTGTATGATGACGTCCTCCTTTTCGGAATGGCGGAGGAGTCCTCCGTGGCCGGAGGTCCTGCAGGCAGCGTACCAAAAGCCGCTAAAGACGGGGTTGGGGATACGTTAGGAGAGCTTCAGGGGAATAAAGGTATCTCCGCCGAAGAACTGGGGCGTCTTTCGAAACGCTTTAATTATGAGCTTGTGAGTCTTGTGACCTCGAGGGTGCCCAGGATCTACGTAAGGAACGGCAGGGCTTTTCTGATCAAAGACCGGTTCGGGAGCAGAAGGCTTTGACTTACCTGGCGGCGCTGATCCTTTTCATAGCTTTATTCCTTTTGCTGCTGGTCATGGAGGGCTTCTTCTACAGCTTTTGTTCGGCTGTCCTCTGCGTTTCCAAGGAGATGCTTTCGGGGATAAAGACCTCCGCGTCTCCCGAAAGGATCAGGGAGCTAAAGGAAAAACCGCAAAAACTGGTGGATACGGTACAGTGCGTCACGGTGATGATAAATGTGACCATTGGCGCCGTTTACGTGCCTCTGTTTTATTCTCTTCTGTTCCCGGTCTTCAGTGTAATGAAGGAGCCGGTCTCCTCGGTGCTGACAGCGGCAGTTTCCTTCTTCATTACCGTTTTGCTGATACTCCTGTTCGGGGTGCAGCTTCCCAAGCAGCTGGGGGCGGAGAACCCCCTGAAATATGTGGGCAGCGGGAGCAGGACCGTGATAAACGCTCTTCTGGTCATGACGCCGATGAGGACCCTTGTGATATGGCTGGTAAGGGGGAGTCTGGCTGTGCTCGGAAAAAAATACGACAGCGATCTTCTGAGCGTCACTGAGGACGAGATCCTTTCCATGGTGAGTGAGGGCCATAAACAGGGAGTCCTTCAGGATTCGGAAGCCAGGATGATCTCGAACATCTTCGAATACGGGGATAAGCAGATCAGGGATGTCATGACCGGCAGGGGAAATATCGACGCCATATCCGCGGACGAACCCCTCTCGGAGGTGATGAAAACAGTGCTTTCGGGACATTTCAGCCGTTTCCCGGTGTACAGCGAGGATCTGGATCACATAAAGGGCGTGGTATATCTGAAGGATGTGTGCAGGATGGCCAGAAATGAAAAACTGTCCTCCCGTCCCATCGGCTCCATCAACGGACTCGTGAGAAAACCTGTGTTCATTCCCGAGATGAAAAATGTGGATGACGTCATGAAACTCATGCAGCGCACCCACATGCAGATGGCCATAGTCATCGATGAATACGGGCAGACCGCCGGGATCGTGACTCTTGAGGATATCCTGGAGGAGATCGTGGGCAATATACAGGATGAATACGATCCCGACGACCAGTACATCACGAGAGAGGGAAAGAACCAGTATGTTGTGGACGGACAGACCCCTCTTGACGATATCGACCACATCCTTAAGATACGGTTCGACACCCCCGGAGACATAGAGACCGTGAACGGTTTTGTCATCTATCATCTGGAGCATCTGCCCGCCGACGGGGAAAAGTTCTTATTTGCATACAAGGGGTGGGAATTCAGGGTGCTTTCCACGGAAAACATGATGATAAAGAAGGTGCGGATAAAGAAACATGCGGAGTCTCTCACCGCCGGGGGAAATGACGAAAAATGAAAACGGTGTTGATGAAATCGGAATAATGGAGTAAAATGTACTGAAGTGTGCGTTCAAGTGATAAAGATTTGAGAGAGGACGGAATATGTCAGGACATTCAAAATTTGCCAATATCAAGCACAAAAAGGAAAAGAACGACGCCGCCAAGGGCAAGATCTTCACCATCATCGGACGTGAGATAGCAGTGGCGGTGAGGGACGGCGGGCCTGATCCTGCCAATAATTTCAAGCTCAGCCAGGTCATCGCCAAGGCCAAGGCAGCCAACATGCCCAATGACACCATAGAACGCGGGATCAAGAAGGCCGCGGGAGATTCGGGAGCGGTGGACTTCAGGTATGTATCCTACGAGGGCTACGGTCCCGGAGGAACGGCCATCATAGTGAACGCTCTCACCGACAACTCCAACAGGACTGCCGCCAACGTCAGGGCAGCGTTTACAAAGGGCGGCGGGAGTATAGGGACCCAGGGCTGCGTTTCCTATATGTTCGATGAAAAGGGCCTCATCATCGTGGACAAGGAGGAGTCTCCCATGTCCGCGGATGATCTCATGATGGCGGCTCTTGACGCGGGCGCCGAGGATTTCAGCGAGGAGGAGGATTCCTACGAGATCACTACAGCCCCGGGCGATTTCGACGCCGTGAACAAAGCCCTTTCGGAACTGAATATCCCCATGGTCCAGGCGGAGATCACCATGATTCCCCAGAACTATGTGGAGATAACGGATGCGGGGACAGTATCCCAGATCCAGAGGATACTGGATGCGCTGGACGATGACGATGATGTTCAGGCGGTGTACCACAATTGGCTTGAATCCGGAGACTGAATAGACACATGATTTACACAAAAAAGCATTGGTACAGTTATATCATATGGCTGCTGTACGCGGTGGTATGCGCGGTGGTCTTTGCGTGCTGCATAACCCTCTTTTCACAGCAGGTTCTGGAGGACGGGCTTCTCAATCAGCAGAATAAGCTGATAGTGGTGGCGCTTGCCTCCGTCGCGCTTCTGACCATAACCTATATCGCATCTTTCGTGCTGACCGCGAACAGTCAGAAGAAAACGGGGAAGAGGCTTTTCAACAGTGCTTTTTCCGAAAAGATCATCTTTTCCGCCATACTGGCCGGAGCCATTGCCTTAAGGGTCACGACCCTTGCGAATATGGGGTCCGGGTTTCAGCTGACCTCCACCGTAAATCACCCGGAGGCTTTTCTGAGTCTCAGTCTTTATACAAAACTTATCGCTCTTCTTCCCGGAAATATGTATGTGGCGGTGATCCAGATCGTAGTGCAGATCCTGGGGATCATTTTTGCGTATAACGCTCTGAGAAGGCTCTGCGGGAGAGTTCCTGCCATGGTAAGCTCGCTGGTTTTTGCTTTTTCATCGCTTTCCACGGAGAAGCTGACCGAGCAGAACCCCGAATGCCTTCTTTTCATGCTTTTCGCCTTTACACTGATGATGGGAGTCGTTCTCTTCGGGGATCCGCGGGAAAAGGAGATTTCCGGTCTCGTGAAGGCTGCCGTTATTTCCGCCGTTCTCACCGGTCTGTTGATGAGCGTTTTGCCGGAAGCGCTGATCCTGCTCATCATCATGAGCTATCTCCTGTTCGATCACGGCTATGAAAATAAGTCGGATTACGCAAAGACAGCCCTTTCCTACCTG
The DNA here is from genome assembly GCA_016288705.1 of Lachnospiraceae bacterium. Taxonomy (GTDB): domain Bacteria; phylum Bacillota; class Clostridia; order Lachnospirales; family Lachnospiraceae; genus JAEELB01. The sequence goes on from JAEELB010000212.1 coordinate 31,905, forward strand.
CTTTATATCGTTCTCACGATCGTTGTGCTCATGCTTTCACTGGCTGTGGAATCCCTTGCAGCCGGGAGCGGGATGAGCGATTTCTTCGACAGATATACAGTCGCATTTTTAGAGATCTTCCACAGGAGAGTGTTCTTCTATTCCATGTCCCATCCCTTGATCTCTTTCTATGAATGCTTCCTTATGGTATTTCTCGCTTCTCTTTTTGTGCCCGGCTTTTGGGGCCATAAGACCATGAATGCGGGAAGCATCATGCTTGCGCTGGCTGCCGTTACGCCCACCCCGGTATCTTCGGTGGGGATCATGTCCTCTGACATTTACTGCATCTTCCTTTGGAGCGTGATGGCAGGTGTCGGGATCCAGTCATGTATCGTACATGGTTCTGCTGCAGCCGTAAAGGCATCGGAAGCCGGAATGACCGGGGAAGGAGCAGAAGAGGGAGTTCCCGAAGCTGTTCCCGAAGGGGCAGCCCTTGCTGAGCAGGGGACGGAGGAAGCCGGTTCCGCGGAAACCTTCGGAGAGTATGCAGCTGCAGAGGACGGGACCGATGTCGTGACCTTCGCATCCGTTCCGGTGAACACCGAACCCGAAGAACTGGTGTCGGAGAGCAGTTCATACGGAGTGTATGAGCCCAATCCCGAGGAACAGTATGATTACGCCCGCATCAGGATGAGAAAGCTGATGCAGGAAGAGAAGGAGAGGAAGGAAGAAGAAGAGCGCAAGGCCATGATGGCCGAGGCGGCTGAGAAGGCCAGGCTGGAGGCCATAGCCGCAGCTGAGGCCGATCGGGCAGTGGCTGAAGCCGCAGCTGCCGATGAGGCCAGGATCGCCGCCGAAGAGGCTGAAAGAGTCAGGAAGCACGAGGAAGAAAAGAAACTCATCGAGGAGGCTGCCGCCATTGCAGCGGTCGAGCAGCTCCGCATTGAAGCCGAAGAAGCGTCCCGGGCCGCAGAGACCGGAGAGCCTGCGTATACGCCGGAGCCTGAAGCTCCCGCATATACGCCCGAGCCTGAAGAGCCCGCATATACGCCCGAACCTGAAGTTCCCGCATATACACCGGAGCCTGAAGAGCCTGCATATACGCCGGAGCCTGAAGCTCCCGCATATGCGCCCGAGCCCGAAGAGCCCGCGTATGCGCCCGAGCCTGAAACTCCCGCATATGAGCCTGAGGCCGAGCCCGAAACTGAAGAACCCGTATCTGTTTCCGAAACGGAGGATACCGGAAGGGCACTCGAACCCTTCGCTTATGGAGAAGAGACACCTGCAGCCGCGGAAGCAGCCTTTGTACAGGATGAGACGGCAGGCGATGATACAGGCATGACCGGATCTGCAGAGGAAGGAACAGAGGCTGTAGATGATGCAGAAAGAGAGAGGATCGCTGTTGAAGCAGCTGCTGCGGCTGCTGCCGAGGCTGAGAGAGTCAGAGAACTCGAGGCCGAGCGCAGAGCAGAGGAAGAGCGCAGAGCTGAAGAAGAGCGCAGACTCGAAGAGGAGCGCAGAGCTGAAGAAGAGCGCAGACTCGAAGAGGAGCGGAGAGCTGAGGAGGAACGCAGACTTGAAGAAGAACGGAGAAGAGAGGAAGAACGACTTGAAGCCGAGCGTAGAGCTGAGGAAGAGCGTAGAGCTGAAGAGGAACGGAGACTCGAAGCCGAGCGTAGAGCTGAAGAAGAGCGTAGAGCTGAGGAGGAACGGAGACTCGAAGCTGAGCGTAGAGCTGAAGAAGAGCGTAGAGCTGAAGAACGGCGGCTTGAAGCTGAGCGTAGAGCTGAAGAGGAAAGAAGAGCCGAAGAAGAGCGCAGACTCGAAGAGGAAAGAAGAATTGAGAGAGAACGCCTTGAGGCGGAAGAGGCGCGCGCGGAACAGACTGACAGAGTTTCAGAGGGATCTGAGGCTCAGCATGAGGAAAAGGTAGAAGAGTATCCGGATGAGGATGTGATCTGGGTGCCGGATGAAAACGTCCCCAGGTTCAGCGAACTTCCTCCGGAAGATGAAGCGCAGGAGGAACCTCTGCCCACCATCTCTTCCATATTCGGGGAGGTCAGGCAGGAGAATACGGCTGTAGCTGCGGAGCCGGAGGTGACTCCGGAGGGCATCTCACTTATTCCCAGTCCTCTGCCGCTTCCTAAGAGATCCGGAAAACGTGAGCTCAGGTACGATTTTGATATTCCTGAGGAAAGTCTTCACTTTGATATTGAAACAGATGACGATGACGACTTTGACGTCTGATGGCTGAAAACAGAAGAAAAAACAGTTCCGGCAGGGCAGGGGGCTCCGGGAGCAGAAAGGGTTCAGGCTCCGGAAAGAGGAGCTCCGCCAGGCAGGAGAGCCGGTATACTGAAAGAATCGAATACAGGGATGACAGATTTCCCATGGATGATGAACCGTTGCAGGATATCAAGTTCATCGTCCTTATTGCTGTATGCGTGCTTTTATTTGTATGCAATATCGGCGATTTTACCGGGGCCTTCGGGAAGGCTCTCCGGACCGTGATGTTCGGGGCCTTCGGGGCTTTCGCTTATATCTTTCCTTTGGCGCTTTTCTTTTTCACATTTCTCAGAATGGCGAAGGACAGGCTTGGCAGCCTGAACTTCCCCTTAAGGAACGAGATCGCTGCAGGAGTCCTGTGCTTTGTGTTCATGACGGCTGCAGAGTTCATGTCCGGCAATCCCAAAGACGGCGCCTCCTTTGATCTTCCCGAGATATGCGCAAGGTCTGTGGAGATACGGGGCGGAGGCGGCGCAATAGGCGGATCCCTGGCCTATCTTATGGATTATTCTCTCAGCAGGATCGGTTCCGTGCTGCTGCTTATGGTCATAGCAATCATTTGTCTCGTTGTGCTCACGAATAAAGCCATTCTCCGTCTGGCTGCCGACGGCTCAAGAAAAGCTGCCCACGCCGCCGGGAAACAGCTGAACCGCGCCTACAACGCCGGCAGAGAGCTGGAAAACAGCAGAAATGAGATGAGACGGGAGCGGGAGCTTGAAAGAAGGCGGATCGAGGAGGAAAAAGACACGGAGCGCATCCTCAGGATGGACCGGGTGGCCACCGGCATTGGCGATACGGTGATCAGGGGCGAGCCCTCCGGTGAGAACGAAGAAGCTGTTGAAAAAGAGGCTGCTGAAGAACTTAAGCCCCGCAATGACAATATGCACCCCATTTACCTGGAGGATGACTATGAAGATCTTGAGATCAGGGTAAACAGGGGCTCCGGAGCGTCTGATGACTATGAGGAGAGGGACACTGAGGAAGAGTATCCCGGCTCCGCGAAGGAGTCCGGCTCCTTTGAGTATGCGGACCGTTACAGAGTATCCGGCAGAAGGTCCGACGAGATGCATGAGATAGGCGTTTCGCCTGTTGCAGCCTCCATGCCTGATGATGATGTTCCCGAACCCGTGAGGAGACAGGTTCCCGAGAGACCGCGGGAGGAGAGCGTGAGCCCGGTGAGAAAGCCTGTTCAGGAAAGGCCTGTCACACAGCGCCCCGCGCGGAGGAAAAAACAGGAGGAGCCTGTGAGCTCCGGAACGGGCTATCAGTTCCCCCCTCTGGAACTTCTGAAAAATGCGGAGAAAAAGGGATCGGAGAGTCGGTCTTCCATCGAAGAGACCGCGAGAAACCTGGAGAGGACCCTTGAAACCTTCGGCGTGAAGGCGACTGTCACGGATATGAGCCAGGGGCCTGCCGTCACCAGATACGAGCTTCATCTTGCGGAAGGCGTCAAGGTGAACAGCATCACAAAGCTGTCGGACGACATCAAACTCTCCCTTGCCGCTACGGATGTCAGGATAGAAGCGCCCATTCCGGGAAAATCCGCCGTGGGCATTGAGGTTCCGAATAAAGTAAATACGGCGGTGCCTCTCAGGGAAATCCTGGGGACGAAGGAGTTTACGGACGCCAGGTCAAGGATCGCTTTCGGGGTTGGGAAGGACATCTCGGGGAAACCCGTGGTCACCGAACTACAGAAGATGCCCCATCTCCTTATAGCCGGGGCTACGGGCTCCGGAAAATCGGTGTGTATAAACACCATTATCATGAGTATCCTCTACAAGGCCAGGCCTGATGAAGTGAAGCTCATGATGATCGATCCCAAGGTGGTGGAACTGTCCGTATATAACGGGATCCCCCATCTGGTGGCTCCCGTGGTGACGGATGCAAAGAAAGCCGCCGGGGCTCTGAACTGGGCGGTCAGCGAGATGAATGACAGATACGGGAAGTTTGCCGACGCCGAGGTCAGAAATATCGAGGGATACAATGCCCTGGCGGAATCGGAGAAAAATCTTCCCGAAAACGAAAGGATCCACACCTTTATGCCCCAGATGGTCATAATCGTGGATGAACTGGCAGACCTTATGATGGTGGCCAGATCCGAAGTGGAAACCGCCATATGCCGCCTGGCCCAGCTTGCCAGAGCTGCGGGAATGCATCTGATACTGGCTACACAGAGACCCTCCGTGGACGTCATTACGGGACTCATCAAGGCCAATATGCCCAGCCGCATAGCTTTCGCGGTGACCTCCTTTGTGGATTCTAAGACCATACTGGATATGGGAGGCGCGGAAAAACTCCTGGGAAAAGGAGACATGCTGTTCTACCCCCAGGGCATGTCCAGACCCGCCAGGGTTCAGGGAGCCTTTGTCTCCGACAGGGAAGTGTCCGACGTGGTGTCGTTCATAAAGGAGCATACAGGCAGCGCGGAATATGACGAGAACATACAGAACGCCTTTGAGAAGGGCGCTCCCAAGGGCTCCGGTTCAAGGGATCCCGGGGACGGCGGGGAAGCGGATGTGGATGAGTACTTTGCCGATGCCGGAAGGCTTCTCATAGAAAAGAAAAAAGCTTCCACGGGTCTTTTGCAGAGAGCCTACAGGATAGGTTTCAACCGGGCTGCAAGGCTCATGGACGAACTTGAGGATAACGGGGTGGTGGGCCCCGATACCGGAACCTCCAAGGGCCGTCAGGTGCTGATGACCATGGAGGAATTCGATGCTCTGCTGGAGGAACTGGGAGTGTAACGGTGGCTGTCACCGTACAAAATGAAACGAGGTAAGAGATATGGCGCTCATAATCGACGGAAAGAAGATATCATCGGAAATAAAGGACGAGGTCAGGGACCGGGTATCGGTCCTTAAGGAAAAAGGGATCAGCGTGACCCTTGCGGTGATCCTGGTGGGAGACGACCCTGCTTCCGCCGTGTACGTCAGGAATAAAAAGAAAGCCTGCGAGTATTGCGGGATAGAGTCCCTTTCCTACGAGCTGCCCTCCGATACCTCCGAAGAAAAACTCCTTGGTCTGGTGGATGAGCTGAACGAAAGAGAGGATGTGGACGGCATCCTGGTGCAGCTGCCCCTTCCCGGCCACCTGGATGAACGGAAGGTGACTGACAGGATAAGCCCCGAAAAGGATGTGGACGGCTTCCATCCGGTAAATGTGGGACGTCTTTCCATGGGAGAACCCGGATTTGTGTCCTGTACTCCCCAGGGTATCATGGAACTCATAAAGAGGAGCGGCATCACCGTCGAGGGAAAGGAATGCGTCGTTATAGGCAGGAGCAATATCGTCGGGAAACCTCTTTCCATGCTCCTTCTCAGGGAAAACGGGACTGTGACGGTATGCCATTCAAGGACCGCCGACCTGAAGGCCGTGGCGAAAAGGGCGGATATACTGTGCGCGGCCATAGGAAAACCCTGCTTTGTGACGTCGGAATATGTAAAAGAGGGCGCATGCGTCATTGATGTAGGAATAAACAGGGGAGAAGACGGAAAACTCAGAGGGGATGTGGATTATGAGGATGTCCTGCCCCATGTGTCCGCCATAACTCCGGTCCCCGGAGGAGTGGGACCCATGACCATAGCCTGTCTCATGAAGAACTGTCTTGAGTCGGCAGAGAAAAAAGCTGACAGATGAAGTGCCCTTCCTGTGGGCATGAGATCGAGGAAGGTCATCTTATCTGCGAGGTCTGCGGCTCTGAGATCAAGATCGTTCCCGAATATGATCCGACAGTTGAAAATGACATAGAGGGCATACTCACCCATATCAAGGGGGACATCTTCGGAGATGACGCCCCCGGGACGGATGGGGCCGTTCAGCCCGAACAGGAAAAGCTCGCAAGGAGAAAACTCCTGATAAAGAGGATCGCCTTTGTATGCGGAGGCGCTTCCTTTGTGCTCCTGCTGGCTCTGGTGATCGCTTCCACCGTCATCAGCCAGAGTCTCACACACCGCCTGTCAAAATGCAGGGATTACATGAAAAGAGGAGAGCACGGGAAGGCTGTTTCCTATATGGAGAGAGCCTGCAGCGATTATCCGGAATCCATCGAGGCCAGGATCATGCTGGCCGAGGCCTATGAAAAGAACGGCGACAGGGAGAATGAGGAAAACCTGTTGCTTTATCTGCGAAAGGACAGGAGGCTCGGGGAGGATGAACTGGAACAGGTGGAGGACATGCTGGTCCCGGTTTACATCGAAAGGCAGGATTATCAGAAGGCTTCGGAGATATTGTCCTCCTGTAATGAGGAGACCCGTCACAAATACAGGGAGTATGCGGCAGACAGTCCCGGAATAGACATGCCCGGCGGACAATACTCTTCTCCCGTGACCATTACACTTTCTACGGACGGCGAGGGAAAGATATATTACACCACTGACGGCGAGAGGCCGGGCGACGGGAAGGGCACCCTCTATGACAGCCCCTTTACCCTCAGATCCGGCAAGCATGAGGTTCAGGCAGTATATGTAAATCCCTACGGCATCGTAAGCGATGAGGCCCGTGTCTATTACGAGGTAGACGGGGTATTTGTGGAGGCTCCGGAGGTGAATCCCCCTTCCGGGGACTATACCCTGCCTCAGTACATAGATGTGTACATAAATGATCTGAACAAGACCGTCTATTTTACCACCGATGGTTCAGACCCCAGTGAAAATGACCAGAGATACTCAAAGCCCATAATCATGCCGGCCGGCAATTCCAATTTTTCCTTCGTGACCGTGGATTCCAACGGTAATAAGAGCGAGGCCGTGAGGAGATCCTACAACCTCCGGATAGCGGCAGGCATAAGCGAGGATTTCGCCCTGAACACCCTTAGACTCAGGCTCATCCAGGTGGGATATCTTGCCGATGCGAGCGGCCTGAAGACGGGCACCACGGACAGGATGGTCTATGAGAGATCAGGGCCCGTCAGGGCCTCCAACGGGCTTGATTACTATACCTTTACTGAATATGTGGAGAATACCGCAGGGTCGAGGGTCTCCACCGGAGTGATAATGGGAGTCGAGGCTCTGACAGGGGGCTGCGCCATCATGACGAAGAAAGCCGGAGGCTACAACGCAGCGCATTTTTAGGAGTATAAAGAACTTGAAAAAACAGATTTGTAAAGTATTATATATTTGAGGATCATTGTTCGTTCATGGCGGAAGGGTTTCCGCTGACGATGTGATAGTTTGCATATGATTCAGGATAAAGGAGGTAACAGATGTACGAGATTCTGAAAATGAAGCATTTGTGCGCAAATAATTACGAGATGAGGGTGAAGGCGCCCAGGATAGCCTCGTCCTGTCTGCCGGGGCAGTTCCTGATCGTGATACCCGATCCCGAAGGAGAAAGGATACCTCTTACCATTGCGGACTATGACAGGGAAGCGGGGACCGTGGACATCGTTTTCCAGACCATCGGCGCATCCACCTACAGGATGGCGGAATTCAAAGAGGGAGACAGCTTTTCCGATATCGCCGGGCCTTTGGGGCGGCCTTCCGAACTCACCGAGATGAGTGAGGAAGAGCTTAAGAGCAAAAAGATCGTATTTATAGCCGGAGGGGTGGGTGCTGCGCCCGTATATCCCCAGGCCAAATGGCTTAAGGAGCACGGCATCACTTCTGATGTGATAATGGGCTTCAGGACAAAGGATATCATTTTCTGGGAAGACAGGATGCAGGAGGTGGCAAATGTACACGTCACCACAGACGACGGCTCCTACGGCAGGAACGGAATGGTCACCAAATGTCTTGAGGATCTGATCAGCGAGGGTCATGAATATGACTACTGCGTGGTGATAGGTCCCATGATCATGATGAAATTCGCCTGTCTCCTGACTCAGAAACTGGGGATAAAGACCATCGTGTCCATGAATCCCATTATGGTGGACGGCACGGGGATGTGCGGAGCGTGCAGGGTCACCGTAGGCGGGGAAGTTAAGTTTGCCTGCGTGGACGGGCCTGAGTTTGACGGAAGCCTCATCGACTTTGACGAAGCCATGAGGAGGCAGACCCTTTACAAGACCGAGGAGGGGCGTAAACTTCTGGAGTTTCAGGAGGGAGACACCCACACCTGCGGCGGGAGAAAGTGAGAATTGAGGTTCACAGCATAGAATAGGAGGTTCAGTATGGCTCAGGATATGATGAAGAAGGTACCTGTAAGAGAGCAGGCGCCCGAGGTGAGAGCTCACAATTTTGAGGAGGTCTGTCTGGGATATAATGAGGCGGAAGCGGTGGCAGAGGCGGAGAGATGCCTCAACTGCAAGAACCCCATGTGCGTAAAGGGATGCCCCGTGAGCATCAATATCCCCGGCTTCATTCAGGAGATAAAGGCGGGAAATTACAAGGGCGCGTATGATGTGATCAATCAGTCCTCGTCCCTCCCCGCCGTTTGCGGAAGGGTCTGTCCCCAGGAGACCCAGTGCGAGGGGAAATGCGTGAGAGGGGTGAAGGGCGAGGCCGTAAGCATCGGAAAGCTGGAACGCTTTACCGCCGACTGGGCTGCGGAGAACGGCATAAAGCCCACAGTCACAGCAGAACCCAAGGACAAAAAGGTTGCGGTTATAGGATCAGGGCCCGCGGGTCTCACCTGTGCCGGCGACCTGGCAAAGAAGGGCTATTCGGTCACCATTTTTGAGGCGCTTCATAAGGCGGGAGGGGTGCTTGCTTACGGCATTCCCGAGTTCAGGCTGCCCAAGGACAAGGTGGTCCGCCACGAGATAGAGAATGTAAAGGGGCTCGGGGTCAATATCGAAACTGATGTCATCATAGGAAAGACCCTTAAGCTTGACGATCTGTTCAAAAAAGAGGGGTTCAGCGCGGTCTTTGTGGGATCCGGAGCAGGTCTTCCGAAATTCATGCACATCCCCGGAGAACAGCTGAACGGAGTGTTCTCCGCGAATGAATACCTCACCAGGTCCAATCTTATGAAGGCCTTCAGTGAGGATTCCCCCACTCCCGTTATGAGAGGAAAGAAGACGGTGGTGGTCGGAGGCGGAAATGTGGCCATGGACGCCGCGAGAACTGCTCTCCGCCTCGGATCAGAGGTCCATATCGTCTACAGGAGGAGCATGGAGGAACTTCCCGCAAGGCGTGAAGAAGTGATACATGCCGAGCATGAGGGGATCATTTTCAATCTGCTGACCAATCCCGTGGAGATCCTCGGGGACGAAAAGGGCTGGGTCAAAGGAGTCAGGTGCATCCGCATGGAGCTTGGCGAGCCCGACCAGTCCGGCAGAAGGAGACCCGTGGAGGTTCAGGGATCGGAATTCGATATCGAGGCCGATACGGTCATCATGTCCCTCGGCACGTCCCCGAATCCCCTTATTGCTTCCACAACGGAGGGAATAGAAACTGACAGGAAAGGCTGTATCGTGGCCGATGAGGAAAAGGGCGGAGTCACAACGAAGGAAGGCGTGTTCGCCGGAGGAGACGCCGTGACGGGAGCCGCCACCGTGATCCTGGCCATGGGAGCGGGTAAATCGGCTGCGGCAGCCATAGATGAGTATCTTTCGGGAAAGGACTGAAAACGTAAGGTGAGAGTATCAGATAGAGAGTCCGCCCCTGCGGTCCCGGTGTTATGAAGTATTCGCAGGAGGTGGACATCCCCATCGACAGCATGCGGGAACTTTTCGGTACGGGGGACACATATATCAGAAAGATAGAGGAAGGAATGGATGTCACCGTTACGGACCGCAACGGAGCTCTTAACGTGGGCGGTGAGGACGAGAATAAGGTGGAACACGCCGTCCACCTTATCAACCAGCTGGTGAACGTATCGAAAAGAGGGACCGGACTGGAAGAGCAGAATGTGGATTATGCTGTGGAGCTGGGAAAAGAGGGACTCGAAGGCAGTATAGAAGAGATAGACAGGGAAGTGCTGTGCCGGGCGGTGAACGGCAGACCTGTGAAACCCAAGACCCTCGGGCAGAAGGAATACGCCGAAGCCATAAGGGATCATATGATCACCTTCGGCATAGGTCCTGCCGGAACGGGGAAGACCTATCTGGCTATCGCCATGGCGGTGAGCGCCTTCAGGACGGAAGAGGTGTCCAGGATCATCCTGACCCGCCCCGCCATGGAAGCGGGTGAAAAGCTGGGTTTCCTCCCCGGGGATCTGCAGAGCAAGGTGGATCCGTATCTTCGGCCTCTTTATGACGCGCTGTTTCAGATAATGGGTCCCGAGGATTTTGCGAGGAACCTTGAAAAAGGCCTGATCGAGGTTGCGCCCCTTGCTTATATGAGAGGACGCACTCTGGACAGATCCTTTATTATCCTGGATGAGGCCCAGAATACCACAGCCTCCCAGATGAAGATGTTCCTGACCCTGATAGGCTTCGGGTCGAAAGCCGTTATAACCGGGAGTCTTACCCAGAA
>JAEELB010000213.1 GCA_016288705.1 Lachnospiraceae bacterium
GATGTGCGAGGATTCCTGGCGCTGGCAGTCGATGAACCCGAACGGATTTGAAGAGTAGGAGCCTATGAGACAGAATCTGACAAAACCGATCAAAGCGGCGCTGATCATCTACTTTGGCATCCTGATCGCTTTTCTGTGTCATGTATTCTTTTACACGGATCTGCCTGCGTTCCTGCAGGCCGGCATAACTGCCGAAAAACGTGATTACACGGCGGGGTGGCAGCTGGATTCCGGAGAAACCACGGATGTCAGCGAAATCTCTACAGGAGATTTCGGCGGCAGTTTTGCGATATCCAGAAATCTTCCGAACACCATACTGGAGTCCGATGCGGTGTATTTTTCTACGAGCAATCTGCGGTTTAAGCTATATGTGGACGAAAAACAGCTCTACTCCTATGACACCAGAGAGAACTACACGGGGATCGGGGACGGTATCGCCTATCACATGATCGGGCTGGGGACCAAGGATGAAGATGCGGTGATACGCATCGAGGCAGAGGCAGTCTTTTCCGACGGATCCGGCGGCCGTATCAATGAAATGCAGTACGGTCCCGAGGAACAGTACCGCTATGCTGTGATGAGGCAAAACCTGGTTGCTTTTACGCTCTCTGTTCTGATGATCATCTTCGGCATCGTCATGATCGCGTTCTTTTTCGGCATGTCCCGCAAAAACTCCATGATGCGCTCTTTCTGGGCACTGGGACTGTCCGCCATTCTTTTCGGATTCTGGAACCTGTGTGATACGGGCATTCCGCAGCTTCTGACCGGCAGTACCTATGCGTCCAGAGAGATGGTTTACGGGATCCTGCATCTGGCCGGTTTTCCGATGATCTATTTTGTCTATTCCAAGACGAAGTGCTTAAGACGCGCCTATCTGTATCTGTCTTTTCTGACTACGGTTCTGTGCTTCGGCGGGCTCCTGTTTGCAAGGTACGCGTTCGCGATCGATATGCATAACCTGGCCGTTTTCGTCTATCTGTCCTATGCCGTGCAGCTGCTGTGGCTGGTCATCATGCTGATCGACAATGAGCTGTACTGCCGAAAGAAGGGGGAATCCTCCTCCATGAAGCTTTTCTACATCGGCGCCGGTATTTTTGTCGCCGCCTCATTTATTGATATGAGCAGGTATATTGCCGGGCAGAAGGGATCGATCGGCCGCGGGAGCTGGTTTAAACTGGGGCTTGTGATCTTTGTCTTCTTTATGGTGTTCCAGATCTTTGACTGGTGGTCAAAAGAGAAGACCTCCCTGGAGAGGGACCGCTTTGTCAACCATCTGCTGCAGTACATCATGGGTTCCATGGATCAGGATCACAAGATCAATAAGGTGCTGGAGTATCTGTGCGAAGAACTTCACGCTGACCGTGCCTACATCTTTGAGGATATGAAGGACGGGACCTTTGACAACACCTATGAGTACTGTGCCGCCGGGGTCACGCCGGAGATCGACAACCTCAAAGGGCTGCCGTATGTCGGGACGGTTGATGGCTGGTATGAGGAATACAAAAAGGGCGGCCATGTGCTGATCTATGATCTGGAAAAATACCGCGCCGTGAGCGAGAACATGTACAACGTGCTCAAGCCTCAGGGCATCAGGACACTGGTCACGGGCCCCCTGATCCAGGAGGGCGAGTACATCGGATTTTTCGGTGTGGATAACCCTCCCGTCGAGATGATGGAGGAGATCTCCGAGATCATCAGGCTGCTCATGTTCTTCCTGTCGGAGATGGTAGCGCGCAGGGATTACCAGAGAAAGCTCGTCGAATACAGTTATCATGATTCGCTGACCGGCGTCGGCAACCGGCGGGCCATCACGGAGTTTGAGCGGGAAAAGCTTGATACATCGCGCCCGTACGGCTTTGTCATGTGTGATATCAACGGATTAAAGACCGTGAACGACAACGACGGACACGAGGCCGGAGACGCGCTGATCAAGGGCGTGGCTTCGTGCCTGACAGAGGTTTTCGGACACGATCAGGTCTATCGGATGGGCGGCGATGAATTCGCAGCATATGTATACGATGACAGCAGAGAATCCTTTGAAAGCCGGGTCGACAGGCTCAGGACGATGATCAGAGAAAAAGGCTATTACGTGGCGGTCGGATACTCCTTTGCGGTGCACGGAGATCCGGATTACAGGGCCTGCAGGCGTGAGGCGGACAACCGGATGTACGACGAAAAGAGGAAATTCTATCGCGACGGCCACGACAGGCGAAGAGCCGGGGACTGAAGGCTTCTGAAGGGCTCGGGATCGCAGAAGGCTTAGGAAGGCAGAAAATCGGCGATTAGAACAGTACTCCGGAAGGCAATGCAAGCCGTATTATCAAGGGCTGGGATCATTTGGGCGAAATCGGGTAAAAATATCCGAATTCGCCCATTTCATTAGTGGGTGAAGAAGTCATTTGGGCGTATTCCGTGAAAAGTGCCTGATTTTACCCATGAAAAGTGCATTTCATGGGAATTATGTGGGCGTAATCGGACAAAAGTGCCTGATTTCGCCCATTTCATCAAAGTTTAGCAGTATCACTTGGGCGTATTCGAACAAAAGTGTCCGATTACGCCCATTTCAATTGTTTGAATTCCAAAATCTATAATTGGATATTGATTTTGTCTGGAACAAGTGTTAATATACAATGGTTAGCGGCGACTAACCAAAACATGAAAAGTCAGGCGAATTACTCCGCGTACGTGGCGGAGTAAAAAAATGACAATCAGTTAGCGAAAACTAACTGCAAAAAGCAATACAGATAAAGCAAAAACAAAAGTAAAAACAAATCAAAAGTCAAAGCCAAAACCAAATAAAGCCAAAACCAAACAAAACGCGAAAGGAGATCATTATCATGAAGCTTAAAGGAGCAGGACTGTTTGCACTCGGTACATTGTTCGGACTGGAGGGGATCAAGCTGCTGTCGTCGAAGGATGCAAAGAAGGTATATGCCCATTGTACGGCAGGAGTTCTGCGTGCAAAGGACAGTGTGCTCGATCAGGTTACGACCCTTCAGGAAAACTGTACGGATATCTACGAGGAAGCAAAGGCGATCAATGAAGAGAGAGCCGCTAAGGAATCTAAGGAAGAAGCTGCGGAAGAATGAAATTCACAGTCAGACATGAGATAAAAAACCGGATACGCATTCACCTCGCGATGAAGCGCATGAGCTTTCGGGAAGCGGATACGCTGGAGTATTACCTGAAAAGCTTTGATGAAGTCAGGGATGTTCGCGTATATGAGAGAACTGCCGATGCCGCGATCGTTTATGACTGCGACAGGTCAGAGATCCTGGACATCCTGAAGCATTTTTCCTTTGAGGGTGTTACGGTACCGGAAAGAGTATTTGAATGCTCCGGGAGAGAACTTTCCGCAAGGTATTATGACAGGATAGCGACGGCCGTGATACTGCACTGCGGAAAACAGATCATCCTGCCTTTTTCGATACGCAGGATCCTGGATACGCTCAGAACGGTGAAGTATATCTGGCGCGGGGTCAAAACGCTCAGGAACAGACATCTGCAGGTGGAGGTGCTTGATGCACTGGCGATCACTTCAGCGATTCTGACCGGTGACTATAATACGGCGTCGAATGTGATGTTCCTCCTTAAGATCGGCGATACGCTGGAAGAGTGGACGCACAAACGCTCCGTGGATGACCTTGCCAGAAGGATGTCCCTTAATATCGACAAGGTGTGGCTGCTTACGGACAGCGGAGAGGTACAGACAGATTCCTCGGATATCGTATGCGGAGACAGGGTCATCGTCAGAATGGGGAATATGATCCCATTTGACGGTGAGGTGGATTCGGGAGAAGCCATGGTGAATCAGGCGGCCATGACGGGAGAATCCGTGGCTGTGCATAAAGGCACAGGCATGAGCGTTTTTGCCGGGACGGTAGTAGAAGAGGGCGACCTGACCATCAGGGTGACACAGACAGAGGGCTGCGGACGGTTTGACAAGATCGTCAGGATGATCGAGGAATCCGAAAAACTCAAATCCTCCCTGGAGAGCAGGGCTGAGAGAATTGCCGACAGGCTTGTGCCGTACACGCTTGCCGCATCCGGACTGACATGGGCGGTCAGCCGCAATATTCCCAAGGCAGTATCCGTGCTCATGGTCGATTATTCCTGCGCGCTTAAGATGGCGATGCCGATATCCGTTTTATCGGCGATCCGGGAGGCGTCGGAATATGATATCACAGTGAAGGGCGGAAAGTTCCTGGAAGCTGTGGCAGATGCGGATACGATCGTGTTTGACAAGACGGGGACGATCACAAAGGCAAAGCCTGCGGTCGTCAGAGTCGTATCGTTTAACGATGAGACGGAAGATGAGCTCCTGCGGCAGGCAGCCTGCCTGGAAGAACATTTTCCGCATTCGGTTGCCAGGGCCGTTGTTGATGCGGCTTTTGAAAAAGGCCTGCTGCACGATGAACTCCATACACATGTCGAGTATATCGTGGCGCATGGGATCGCCTCTGAGATCGACGGCGAGAAAGCCGTGATAGGGAGCTATCATTTCCTGTTTGAGGATGAAGGCGTGACCATCCCGGAGGATAAAAAAGATCTGTTTGATTCTCTGCCGGATGAATATTCGCACCTGTATTTCGCGAAGAACGGAAGACTGGCGGCGTGCATCCTGATCGAAGACCCCATGCGCGGGGAAACGGCTGACGTCGTTAAGCGCCTCAGGGAGCAGGGCTTTGCGCATATCGTCATGATGACGGGTGACAGTGAAAGAACGGCCGCGAAGATCGCGGCGCAGGCGGGGATTACCGAATATTATGCCGAGGTGCTGCCGGAGGACAAGGCAAAATATGTAGAACAGGCAAGGAGCGAAGGCCACCATGTGATCATGGTCGGTGACGGCATCAATGACTCGCCGGCTCTTTCCGCTTCGGATGCCGGGATCGCCATCAGTGACGGTGCCGAGATCGCAAGACAGATCGCGGACATCACGATAGGATCCGACAGCCTGGAAAGCATCATCACGCTCAGAAATATCAGTACACTCCTGATGAAGCGCATCCGATTCAACTACAGGACCATTGTCGGTTTTAATACAGCCCTCATAGGTCTTGGCATGGCGGGCGTCATGTCGCCGGCGACAAGCGCCACGCTTCACAACGGATCCACGGTCGCGCTGGGACTGAAGAGCATGACAAACCTTACGCCCGCGGTTCCCGCGAGAAAGCAGGAGAGCAGGTAAGGAGAGGCAGAAAGAAATGATATTGACGATTTTTCTGGCAGTCGTATTCTGCGCGTCGATCACACTGATGCTGATATCAGCGGTGGCCTTTGTTCAGGATAAGCGGTTTTTCTCCTCAGCGCCGAAGGA
>JAEELB010000214.1 GCA_016288705.1 Lachnospiraceae bacterium
CCGGGAGTACGACAGACTGGGCATGGAAGAGGAGTATATCGAATATCTGGGAAATAAGATCGTATGCCACTCCATCCCCATCAGACCCGGACGGAACCTGGCCATAATCTGCGAGACCGCCGCCGTAAACCACAGACAGAAGAAGATGGGATACAATGCGGCCCAGGAGCTGTACCGCAGAGTGCAGGAGTCAATGGCGCAGCGCAGGGATGAGGATGAGTGATGCAGTGGCGCGCTGCCGGACTTAGGCGGCGGAATGGAGACAGATATGAGATACGTATACGGGATAGATATAGGCGGCACCACCGTGAAGATAGGGCGCTTTTCGGACAGGGGGGAACTCCTTCACAAGTTCGAGATACCCACAAGGACGGAAGATGCGGGGGAACATATCCTTCCGGACATAAAAGAGGCGGTCCTTAAGGACATGGAGGAGGCTTCCCTTTCACGGGAGGATCTGGCGGGTGTGGGTGTTGACATGCCGGGACCCGTCGACAGGGGCGGCCTCGTACACAAGGCCGCGAACCTGGGCTGGGGAGAATTTAACGTGCGGGACAGGCTTGCGGAGCTTTTCGGAGGAGATCTCTCCCTGGAGGTCCTGAACGACGCTAACGCCGCGGCTCTCGGGGAGATGCGGAGCGGAGCCGGAAAAGGTTACAGGGATATCCTGGTGGTGACTCTGGGGACCGGCATTGGCGGAGGCATCATCACAAACGGCGAGATCCTGACAGGAGCCCGCGGATCCGGCGGGGAGATAGGACATTTCCACCTGACGGACGGCGAGACGGAAAGCTGCGGCTGCGGAAATAAGGGCTGCTTCGAGCAGTACTGTTCCGCGACGGGGCTGGTCCGGATGGCAAAGAGATATCTGGAGGAGCATGAGGAGGAAGACAGCGCCCTCCGCGGAACAGAGGTCACCGCAAAGAGCATATTTGACGAGAAAAAGAAAGGCGACAGTGTCGCTTCAAAGATAGCCTCCGAATACGGACGTCTGCTCGGAAAGGGACTGGCTGTCATCGCATCCATCCTCGATCCCGAGGTGATACTCATCGGGGGAGGAGTGTCGAAGGCGGGGCCCGTGCTCATAGATCTCCTCAGGGATTCGTACCGGGAAAACGCCTTTAACACCGCAAAGGACACAAAGATAGATTTTTGCGTCCTGGGAAATGACGCCGGGATCTACGGCGCCGCAGGTTCGGTGCTTAAGGGGATAAACCCCGGGGACGCCGCAGTTGAACCTTCGGGCGGCAAAAGCTGAGGCGCTTTACGGAAAATGGAAAAGAAAACCGGTGAACTGTTAAGTCTCCATACCACTTTCAGGATAGGCGGGCCTGCAAAGAGTTTTATTTCCGTTTCGGACATTGACGAACTCAGGCAGGCTCTTTCTGATGCGCATCGTCCCTTCATCATCGGGCAGGGATCCAATATCCTGGCGGATGACGGTGGTTATGACGGAGATGTGATAAAGCTTACGGGCTCATTTACGCGTGTCAGAGCGGAGGGCGATGAAATAACCGCCGGGAGCGGCGCTCTTCTTTCCTCGGCCGCGGTAGCCGCCGCGGAGGCTTCTCTTACGGGACTCGAATTCTCCTACGGGATCCCGGGGACCGTCGGGGGAGCGGTCTGCATGAATGCCGGCGCCTTCGGCGGGGAAATGAAGGACGTGGTGTTGAAGGTCTTTATTTACGACAGGGAGACGGGCCGGGAGCTCGAACTGTCCCGGGATGATATGCGCTTCGGATACAGGGAGAGCCTGGTGAAGTCCCGGACTCCGGACGAAGCGCGGTATATAGTCACGGGAGCGGTGATGTCCCTTGAGAGGGGCGTGAGAAGTGAAATAGAAGAAAAGATGGCCGAGATACAGGACAGGAGAAGGTCCAGACAGCCCCTTCAATATCCCAGCGCAGGGAGCGTCTTTAAGAGGCCCGAGGGGTATTTTGCGGGGAAACTCATCGAGGAAGCTGGAATGAAGGGCGCGTCAGTGGGCGGAGCCCGGGTTTCCGATATGCACGCCGGCTTCATCATCAATACCGGCGAAGCCACATCCCGGGATGTAAAGACCCTCATAGCGGAGGTTCAGGACAGGGTGTACGGGAATTCCGGCGTAAGGCTTGAACGGGAGATAATGTATCTATGAGAATGGTAATAGTCACCGGCATGAGCGGCGCCGGGAAGATCACCGCGCTGCGGATGCTTGAGGATGCGGGGTTTTACTGCGTGGACAATCTGCCCATCCCTCTCCTTGATAAATTTGCGGAACTGATCTCCATGCCCGGGAGCGAGATCACCAGAGCCGCCCTGGGACTGGACGCCAGAGCCGGACAGCCCATAGGGGAGCTGCCCCGGATCCTTTCGGAACTGAAGGATAAGGGCGGGCTTGAGATATTATTCATGGAGGCTTCTGACGAGACTCTTCTGAAGCGCTACAAGGAGAGCCGCCGTAAGCACCCTCTCTCCCCCGACGGAGAGGTGTCGGAGGGCATAGCGAGGGAGCGGCAGCTGTTGCACTCCATAAAACAGAGCGCCGATTACGTGATAGACACTTCGGGGCTTCTGACAAGGGAACTTAAGACGGAGATGGACAGGATATTCGTGGAGAATCAGGAGTACAACAGCCTGATGGTGCGGATAGTGTCCTTCGGCTTCAAATACGGCATCCCTGCCGACTGCGATCTGGTGTTCGACGTAAGGTTTCTGCCAAACCCTTTCTATGTGGAATCCCTGAAGCACAAGACCGGACTGGATCAGGATGTGAGGGATCATGTGTGTCAGACAGGGGAAGCGGAGGAATTTCTTTCAAGACTTAAGGATATGCTCTCGTTTCTTCTGCCGCGGTACGTAAATGAGGGCAAGAACCAGCTCGTCATCGGCATAGGATGTACCGGCGGGCGCCACAGGTCCGTGACCATCGCTTCGCTTCTGTACGACAGCCTGAGGGACAGCGGGGATTACGGCTTGTCCATTAAGCACAGGGACATGGGAAATGGCTGATCTCAACTCGGAACTGCTCTCCTTCATCCCTGAAGCCCGGCATTGCATTCTGGCGGAACTCTCCGCAATGCTCTGTTCCATAGGCAGCTTCGACGACAGCGGGCGCTTCGTCCTTTCCCACCCTGTGAGACGGGAGGGCGTTGTCAAAAAATGCTTTACATTAACGGAAAAAGCGTTTAATATGCGCTTTGTGGATCCGGAGAGGGGGATACTGTTCGGACCTGATGAAGAAGGGAAGAAAGCGGTCTCCGCTCTGTGTCTCAGGCTTTCCGGAGAGGAACGGTCAAAGCTTCTCCTCAGAAATGACTGTTGCAGACATTCTTATCTGAGGGGCGCTTTCCTGTGCTGCGGCACGCTGATGGACCCCTCCAGAGGATACAGGCTGGAATTTGCGGCCCGCGACAGGGGGGAAGCCGGGGCGATCTTATTTGCCCTGAGCGATTTCGGAAGGGAAAGCGCGGGAGAAGGGGCTGATGTCCGTAATACTCCCGGAAATGACGGGACTTCGGACCGCCGGGGCTCAGGCGCTCCGGGTATCACGGAGAGAAGAGGGCGCTATGTCGTTTATATCAAGAACGGCGGCGCCATCGCGGATATCCTGACAGCCATGGGGGCGTACTCATCCCTTATGGAGCTTGAGAACGTCAGGATCCTTCGGGAAGTCCGGGGGGACGTGAACCGGCGGGTGAATATCGAAGCCGCGAATATAGAGAAGACCGTAAGGTCTTCCGCAAAGCAGACAGAGGACATTCGGTTCATAGAGAGCGCGGCGGGGCTTGACAGTCTGCCCGGCTCTCTTTATGAAACGGCGAAGATCAGGCTTGCCCATCCGGAGGAAAGCCTGTCGGAACTCGGAAAACTGCTGGACAAGCCCGTCAGTAAATCGGCCATGAACCACCGTATGCAGCGGATAAGCGTCATCGCTGAACGGTTGAGGAAGGGCGGCACCGGTCCAGGTGCCGGATCATAAGCTGTTGTCCCGGGCAGGGCTCGGGACGATAAGAGGGAGGAAGAGGTGCAGTCAAAAGAAGTAGAGATAAAGCTTAAGGGAGGCTTGGAGGCCCGGCCTCTCGCCCTGCTGGTGCAGGTGGCAAGCCGTTATGACAGCGACATCCATATCGGCGCCGAAGGAAAGGCCGTGAACGCCAAGAGCATTATGGGCATGATGACTTTGTCGCTTCCCGAGGGAAAGCGGCTTGAGATAAAGGCGGAGGGGCAGGATGAGGAAGCTGCCATCCGCGCCATAGAGGGGTATCTGTTAAGCGGGATCGCCTGATGAAAAAACTCTTTTTCATTTACAATCTGGTCGCCGGGCAGGGCAGGATCAAGTCCTGCCTGTCTGACATAATCGATATATTCACCATGGGCGGCTATGAAGTCACTGTTCATCCCACACAGGGAAAGGGTGATGCGCTGGAGACCGCCAAAAACCTGCCTGAAGGCACCGACCTCATCGTGTGCAGCGGCGGCGACGGCACTCTGGATGAGACCGTTACCGGCATGATGGAGGGCGGAAGGAATATCCCCGTGGGATATATCCCCGCCGGCAGCACAAATGATTTCGCCGGGAGTCTCGGCATTACCTCCGTCATGAGAAAGGCGGCGCAGTCAATAGTCGACGGCGGTTACAGGGCGCTGGACATAGGCACCATGAATTCCGATTTCTTTATCTACGTGGCGGCCTTCGGCTTTTTCTCCGACATCTCTTACGAAACCAGACAGGACATGAAGAATATATTCGGCCACATGGCCTATATCTTTGAGGGCGCAAAGAGGCTTGCCCTTTCGGAGATCACCGCCACCCGGCTGAAGATAGAATATGACGGCAATAAGATCGAAGACGATTTTATTTACGGGATGGTGACCAATTCCACCTCAGTCGGGGGAATCAAGGGCATCACGGGATCCAGGGTAAAACTTGACGACGGACTCTTTGAGGTGAACCTGATAAGGCGCCCCGGGACCCCGCTGGAGATGCAGGAGATGATGAATGCGCTCTACGACAGGCGGGTGAAGTCCGACTGTCTCCTGGCTTTCAAGACCTCGTCTCTCCGGATCACCGGGAAAAAGGCTTTGAAATGGACCCTGGACGGAGAGTACGGCGGCAGTTTCAAAAAAGTGGACATCAAGGTCCTGAAGAAGGCGCTCGTTATGAAGGGATGAGAGTCTGCCCGGTGAGTCGGAAGTCACCGGAAAGAGGGCTCCGGATCCCGAATAGGGCGCTTGTAATGAGGAAACAGGGGATTTTCCCTTGCAAGGAGTATCCCTGAGGTTTATAATCACCGTATCTGTAGACAGCGGAGGGGTTCATTCCCCGGCGGCACATAGTAAGGAGGTAATGATATGCCTTTAGTAACATCGGAAGAAATGTTTAAGAAAGCTTACGGCGGCGGTTATGCCATAGGCGCGTTCAATGTGAACAACATGGAGATAGTGCAGGCCATCGTGGAAGCTGCTGACGAGCTTCACAGCCCGGTGATCCTGCAGGCATCGGCCGGAGCAAGGAAATATGCCAAGCCTGCTTACCTGAAGCATCTTGTAGAGGCTGCTGTTGAGACTACCAACATCCCCATCGTGCTTCATCTCGATCACGGCGCGGACTACGCAACCTGCAAGGATTGCGTGGACGGCGGATTCACCTCGGTCATGATCGATTATTCAAGCCATACCTTTGAGGAGAATATCGAGGAGTCCAAGAGGGTCGCTGACTATGCCCACAGCAAGGGCGTGGTCGTGGAAGCTGAGCTCGGAACCCTGGGCGGAGTCGAGGACGACGTTTCGGTTGAGGCGGACAAGGCCATGTACACCGATCCCGATCAGGTTGAGGAGTTCGTAAAGAAGACAGGGGTGGATTCCCTTGCCATCGCCATCGGCACCAGCCATGGCGCGTACAAGTTCAAGCCCGGCCAGAATCCCAAGCTCAGGCTCGACATCCTGGCAGAGGTTGCCCGCAGGCTTCCCGGATTCCCCATCGTGCTTCACGGGTCCTCTTCCGTTCCCCAGGAATATGTGAAGATCATTAACGAGAACGGCGGAGCCCTCAAGGATGCCATCGGCATTCCCGAGGAGCAGCTGAGAGAGGCGGCAAAGGGAGCTGTCTGCAAGATCAATATCGACTCAGATCTGAGACTCGGAATGACTGCCGGCATAAGGCAGCACATGGTCGAGCATCCCGATCATTTTGATCCCCGTCAGTATGTCGGCGACGGCAGGAAGTATGTGAAGGACATCGTCGCCCACAAGATCAGGGAAGTGCTGGGAAGCGACGGAAAGATCTGAATATAATTAAACGCCGGACCGCTGCTGCTTAGGGCGGTCCGGTTTTTTTGTCGGCTTTTTTGTCGGCATAAGGCAGCACATGATCGAGCACGAAGTGTGAGATAAAGCGGCATTGCCGGAACGAAAATTACCCCTTAAAAGGGAGGATGCCGGGTGCGGCTATGCCACACCCGGCAGTATTATGAAAAAGTCTGAAAGCAACTCGTCATCGTTTTTTGATCTGTCTACAATATACCTTACCTGTTTTAATAAAAAATGCTATTGCTGTTAATAAATTAACGATAAAATGTAAACAAATTATGAACGCGGCTGTTTCCCGGGTCAGATGCTTGAAAGAGTGAGAAAATACGGGTATACTGTTTGAATGCGAGACAGCGTTCACTGCGGATGACACAGCCGCCAACCGGTATTTCCCGAAAAAGAAAGGTTTGATGATATGGCCGGAAGAATACTGATAATAGACGACGAAGAGGTATACCGCAGCCTCTGCATGCGCATACTCGGCACCAAGTATACGGTCATGAGCGCCTCCAACGGGAGGGAAGCTCTGGATCTGTTCAGGAAATTCAGGCCTGCACTCCTTTTGGTGGATATTCTGATGCCCGGAATGAACGGGTTTGAGTTTGTGGAAACCCTTGATAAGGAAGGGCTTATCACCGATGTCCCCGTTGTATACATGACCAGCGACGACGCTGCCACCACCGAGCCCGAAAGCTTCAGGCACGGAGGAAACGATTACATTCACAAGCCTTTTGTGCCCGATGTCCTGCTTCAGCGCATCGCCAATATAATGCGTTATGAAGAGACAAAGAGAGTCCTGAGAAAAGACGCTGACATAGACGAGCAGACCCAGCTCCTGAACCGCAGGGCCACGGTGGCTTCCGTGAACGAACGCATGGCGGATCCGCTCGGGGCCTTCCTTATGCTGGATGTTGATTACTTTAAGGAAGTGAACGACTGTTACGGACATGAGATGGGAGACCGGATCCTGGTGGGCTTTGCGGACGTCCTGAGGAGTGTGTCCCGCAGGGACGACATAATCGGCCGTATCGGCGGAGATGAGTTTGTGATCTATCTGGACGGAAAGTGCGACGACCAGCTGATAGCGGAGAGGTGCCAGACCATAATCGCAAAACTGGAATACACCATCAGCTGTGTGATCGGAGCCACGGCGGAGTATCCCTATTCGGTATCCATCGGGATCGCCCACGCCCCCGACGACGGTTCTTCCTTCCAGGAACTGTATTCTTCCGCGGACAAGGCGCTGTACCACGTAAAGCAAAACGGGAAGAGAGGTTATTATTTCTTCGACAGCGACTGCAACGCCATACACGATCTGAAACAGGACGATCACATCATAGATATAATGCAGATGAGGATGCTGGTGGGTGAAGGTGGCAATGCGAACGGCGTCTACAATGTAAATTACCAGGATTTCAAGAATATATACAGATTCCTGGCAAGGGCTGCCCAAAGGGATCAGGTCCGGGTCCTTATGCTGATCTTTACCCTGCCGGAGGGGGCGGAGGCCCTGAGGGACGATTTCAGGACCATAGTACATGACAGCCTCAGAAAGAGCGACGTGGCCTCGCCTTACGGGCGGAGGCAGTATATCATGCTCTTGATGGATGCAACGGCGGATAACGGGCACATCGCCGCGGACAGAGTGCTGAGCAGATGGAAAGATCTCACAAAGAATGATCCCGGAATGACCGTGACCTACGAGCTGCAGGAATTGTAAGGGCGCAGAGGGCAGGCGATCCGCGAAGTCCGGGACACGGCAGGCGCGAACCCCGTTGATCTCGGGAATTGCAGGCTCGTACGGAACGCGTTCGGAATGGGACCAAGGTATTGACAATCAAATAAATAAAGGATAAATTTCTGTTAGTGATTTGTTTTTGTTGACCGGGCAACCGGGAGTAAGGAGCTGAAAAGTGGAAAGTGAAGTAAAAACCGAGAATGAAGTGATAAATGAAGAGAACAGTGATGCAGTAAAGGAACCCAAAGCATCCGGGAAGTCAGGCGGAGTAAAGTTAAAAGCGAAAAAGGCTGCGAAGGCCATGAAGGATTCTGCCGCAAAGGCAAAGGATGCAACAAGGGCTCTGGCCAAAAGGACTGATGACGGAGTTAAGGCGGCGAGAGAGGAAGCAAAGCGGAACAGGACCGTAAATTCCGTGCAGAGTGAGCTGTTCGTGCAGTTTGCCGGCAAGAGTTATGCTCCGGATGATCTCTTCAAGATGGCAAGAGAAGTGTGGCAGTATGATCTGAAAAAGGATCCTGCGGATATCAGAAAGATCGAGCTTTACATGAAGCCTGCCGAGAGCAGGACCTATTATGTGATAAACGGCGACGTTTACGGATTCTTCTACATCTGACAGATTCTGTATCCGCTGACGTAAACAGCTGCCGGTCATTTAGTACGTATAACGAGTGCGACAGCGTTTAGTCCTTTCGGGAGATGCGATGATGCGGCGGATATGAAAAGGCGGCTGACAGCGTTCACGAGTATAACTGAATATGGTCTGTCCATGACCCGGGGGCCTTTGGCCCCCGGGTTTTTGAGTATGACGGGCATGCCGTCAGTCTGTGGTGAAAGTCCACGAGGGACGTAGTTGCCGACGAACCCCATAACGACTCCCAAGGTTTGCATCGTGAGGTGTAGGCGAGAGGAAGGGATAGCGAAATCGTAGCCTGAC
>JAEELB010000215.1 GCA_016288705.1 Lachnospiraceae bacterium
CTTGGAGAAATCCAGAATATCGTTGATGATCCCCAGGAGGGTGCTTCCGGCGGTCCTGATGCTCTCCGAGTACATCCTGATGTTGTCGTCCCGTGTATCCCTGAGAACCATCTCGTTCAAGCCAAGTATCGCATTCATTGGCGTGCGGATGTCGTGGGACATGGTGGACAGGAAGTAGGATTTTGCTTCATTTGCCTGATTAGCCTGCTGCGCAGCCTCCGACAGCTTGCGGTTGTACGTCATCATAACGCCCGAATTGAAGATCAAAAGGAGCAGGAACCCGAGGGACGCAATACCGAGCAGCTGCCAGTCTATGGACCGGCTCGCCACCAGGTCGTTTACGGGTATATAGGTCAACAGAAACCATGACTTCATTATCTCAAGAGGTGTGTAGGATATGATACAATCCTCTCCCTTGACGTTTTTGATCGTCATTGTACCGGTCCCGCCTGCTATCTCCCGGATCACCTGTTCATATTCCTCTGCGGAAGCGGGATTATATGATTTGTAGTACTCAAAAAAATTGCTGTTCTTAAAGGACTTGCCATGGACAACGTAATTTCCCTCCTTATCCACCAGGCATATCTCAACGTTTTCGTACGCACCTTTAAGAAAGACCAGCTTCTGCTCCAGGCGGCTCAAAGGGACAACACGCATGAGAAGAGCATCCTTCAGTTCATTTGTCTCTTTGTCGAGAACAGTCACGTTGTTTACGAATGCAATGGACTGAACTCCGTTCATGGGATTTGTGTAGGCTCTCGTGAGAAGGACGGTACCATTCGGATCGCTCAGGCCTTCGATGTTGTCAAAGAGATCAATGTTCCTGTAAGAAACCGTATAGTCGTCGGGATCGGATACTTTGGGCGCCGTGGATATGCCTTCACGCTCCGGACTGTCAGGAAAGATCAGGTGTCCCTGGATATCGGGTGCAGCCTTTGCCTTACTGACAAAAGATACGGCTTCCTCCGCAGTCATAGGGGCGCCGTCTTCCACCGAGCGATTGATATAATTTGCCCATATATCACAAAGATTCTGTTCATCCTCGAGGTAGTTGGCGATGATCTGATTTGTGGTCACGGTCATCTTTTCAAAAGCCGCGATCTCGTTCCTGTAGCTCTCTGTGGCCTTGGTATTCGCGTATCTGATGATAAAGAACAGGATGAATCCCATTATCAAAAGATTAATTGTTATGATCAGCCATCTTTTCAATATCTGCCCTCCGGTCTGCAGTGGATCAATAAAACGATGATTAAAATATTATACCATAAAACAGGCAAAATGTTGTTTCGGATACGTTTTGAAAGCGGCAGAAAACCGGATCGGGATTAAGATACGGAAACATCGATCTAAAAGGGTGTGAAACCGGCAAGACCCCGAACTGGACCGGCGGGCTGAGGTACACATTGGATCTGAAACATTACGACTTGACATCAGTGCGGGCGGACAGGATATAATTGGCAGGAGAGCAACTGCCGGAACTCCGGTGACGGTTGGCAGGTCCTGAAGGAGGTAAAGAATGGAAAACAATAATGAGATCAATAACGAAACCAAAAGCACAAGTACCGAAAAAAAGCTGACCTCAAAGGAGCGTAAGGAGAAATGGAAGGCGGCAAAGCGCGAAAGACGCATGTCTCAAAAGGAGTATTATAAATACGCCCCCGGCGCGGTACGCATCTGGAATCTGTACATAAAGAAACCATTTTGCGTGTTTTTGGTAATCTGCATTTTCGCGGGTCTTTGTCTTGGACCGTGGAAAAAGCCTCTAAGTGACCTTTCCTCAAAGCTTGTTCTTGATTATTATTTCAGCGCAAAAGATGCGGAACTCACCGACGAACAAAAGAAAACGATCTATGAGCTGTCCCCCATTGATGAAGAAGGGAACGCAAAGATCGATGCTTATCCTGCCATCGGTTCGGGCGAAACCTGGACCATATGCCTGTACATGGTAGGTTCCGATCTGGAAGATGCAAAACAGGTGGATCTGTCCGAACTCACCGTAGAACAGACAAAAAAGAAAAAAGAACAAAATGTTGAACAGAATCAGGCGTTTCTGCAGAGCCGGCTGGACAGATTTACAAAAGAACTGGCAGAAAAGGATCTTGAGATACCTGCATTTTTCTATTACCCCATAGTACCGGTGGCATCCTCGAAAAATGTGACAGAGGACGTGGTGGTTTCCGAAAGGAGAGGAGCCGCATCCAGCGATATCAGCGAGATCTGTTCAGATACATGGTCAGACAACATCCGCGTTGTGATCCAGACGGGCGGAGCCAGACACTGGTCCAACAAGATGGTGAATCCTAACCGCACACAGCGTTTTGTGTATGAGAAAGGCTCCTTCAAAGAGGTTGAGAACCTCCCGCTGCAGGAGATCTCAAAGACCCAGACTCTTGCTGATTTTCTTACCTTCTGTAAAGACAATTATCATTCCGATCATAACATGCTCGTATTGTGGGATCATGGCTCCGGACCGTTTGGCTACGGCTACGACAGGATCTACAACGAGATGTTCTCGATAAAGGATATCAGGACAGCGCTGGAAAACGTCTATGGCCCCTCACCTGCGAGATCACCATTTGACATTATAGGTTTTGATGCATGCCTTATGTCGGAGCTTACCGTGACGAATCACCTGAGTGACTATGCGGATTATTTTTGTGTAAGTGAGGAGGCAGAACCCGGAGACGGCTGGGCCTATGACCGATTCCTTAAAGAAATGACGGATAACCCCACCATGAGCGCGCCTCAGATCGGCCGCGCGATCGCAGATTCATTTACCGATTTTTATATGCAGGAAAATATAAACGTCGGCATGCTCCTTGATCAGAGCGTTACTTTCTCGGTCCTGGACGCCAAGAAGACAGCCGAACTCTTTGATGCATACTCTGAGCTCTGTAAAAAACAGCTGATCGATGCCACGACGGATCTTGGCGTTCTGTCGGAAATGGGACGCCTGGGAATGCGTTCAACCAGATACGGCCAGGAGTACAGCAACGCTTTCAATATGTCGGATCTGGGGAATTATGTTGATTATCTGGTAGACAGTTATCCCGAAGAGTGCAGCAAGATAAAGAAACTCATCGGCGAGACCGTGCTGTACCATCGCGAGAACGGCGCGTTGTGCGACTCCACCGGGATCGCTGTTTATCTCCCGTGCCAGGTTGATAATTATAACGGATTGCTCAAGTACCTGAACTATATTTACGACATAGTAGACGACGACAATATCAGGGCTCTTTATTACTACAAACAGGCCGGATGCCTTAACGATGAACTGACTGAATATGTGAAGACTCTGACAGACAATGAGCCCCGGAAACTTGATCTCAAGCAATTTTATGATTTCACAAAGGCTGTGCCGACGGTGGGAGAGGGCACCTTCTCGCTTCCGGTAAGTGAGGATCTTCAGAAACTGATGGTCGGCTATTACATTGAAGTCGCAAATCTGGATGAGAAGAAAGGCGTCATCACCGATTACGGTTCTAACGGAGGACTTGAACTGGACGGAGACGGTAGCCTTGTGAGTAACTTTGACGGAAAGTGGCCCTATATCAATGATGTTCCGCTGCACGTGGAAGTGGTTTCCAATACTCCTTCGGGGATCGAGTTCAAATCTCATGTCAATTATAACGGCGATGAGGCGTATCTGATCCTGGATTACGATAAGGACACCGAGAAACTTACAGTCAGTTCTGTCAGAAAGGTAGAGGAAAACAACGCCAATTTTATGGACAATACAAAATCCGAACTGGAACTTCAGGAGGGAGACACGATAACGCCTCTTTACACAGAAACCTATCTGGAGAATGGTTCCGAAAGATCGGTGACCAGCGGTAAATCCGTAAAGATCAGGAACAACACTTCATACGGTATGAAGGTCCTTCCGAAGGGGTATTATCTGGGAACGGTAGTGATAACCGACCCCCGCGGTGATAGCTACTACAGCGCGGTTGTGGGCGCGGATATCGGAAACGGCAGAGTCACCGGATGGAGGACGGATGAACGGTTCAGAGGGTCCAATTATTGATGTTCCCTTTTCTGTCACGCAGAAAACTTATCGAAAAGAACGGGGAATTGTCACCTGATATATCTGACAGCAAAGGGGCTGTCGCAAACATCTATTGCGACAGCCCCTTTCTTAGTGTGACGATCGCACGTATTGCGACCTTATTACCAGATAAAAGTTTAATCCTGCTCCTCCGGAATAGTCCCGTAGGAAGTGACCTTTGAGATGAACCCGGGCAGTCATTTCAGGGATGCGGCTCTCAGAAGTGCCAAAGGCATCCTGGCAATCATCTAAAACAGGAGAACGCTGACCGCGTCATTAAAGGACTTCTCGAAAGACCTGTCGGACACAATCGAAAAAGCTCTTTACATAGAAGATCATTAAGGTGTATAGTGTAATTTATTGTAAAAATTGATGTATTGGACTGGTCAATGATTCCCGTAACTGTTGAATGACGGAATTGCGGAACTGTTTGATGTTACATGATTCCCCGATGCCTTAAAAATCGGGGACAGGAACTGAAGGAGGGAATATGGATATAGATTATCTTCTTGCACTGCAGGGCTTTCGTGAGGGTGCAGGGCAAATATTCAGGGATTTTTTCATGAAGATGACGTTTTTGAGCGACAAGGAAACGTCGATAGTGATAGTTGCCATAATTTATTGGTGCGTCAGTAAAGAATACGGAAACTGGCTGTGGCTTGGGTGGAGCATAAACAGGCTTATAAACGGATTCCTCAAGGTGACTGCGTGTGTTTACAGGCCGTGGATAAGAGACGCGAGGATCATTCCCGATGCGGAAGCGAAGACAGGCGCAACCGGGTATTCGTTCCCGAGCGGTCATTCAACAAATGCGGCTTCTATATTCGGCTCGGGAATATTCTATAAAAAATTCAGGACAGGTCTCAGGGTACTGTTCGGATTGCTGCTCATCCTTGTTGCGATATCACGCAATTATCTCGGCGTCCATACCCCGCAGGACGTGATCGTCGGTCTCGGTGTCGGGCTTGTCGTGATGTATCTGATTTCCAAACTGATTACATGGCTTGATGAGCACCCCGAAAAGGAGATCCCCGCGGCAGTCATCGGAATATCGATCTCAATTGCTGTTGCATTGTATGCCGGGCTGAAATCATACCCCGTGGACTATGATGAAAACGGCGCTATTCTTGTTGAGGGGGCTAAGATGGCCAAAGACACATACAAGGCGGTGGGATGGAGCCTTGCGGTATGGATTGGAAGGATACTTGACAGAAGATACGTTCATTTCTCAACGGACGTCCCGCTTACCGACAAGATTTTCCGCCTGGTGGCCGGGCTGCTCAGCTTTTATGCAGTGAGTCTTGTGATTTGTCCCGCTGTGAAGGATCTTATCCCCGGACCTGCGGGTACTGTAGCCAATACGTTTTTGCAGATATTCTATATCATTATTTTGTTTCCTCTTATCTGCGTCAGGCTTGAGGAACGTTCAAAAATCAAAGAGAGGAAGACAGCGTGAATAATTCATTTACTCTAAACGGAAATACGCTTGACAGGGATCTTGATTCAGTTACGGAAAGGCTCACAAAAACCAAGACGTCACAAAAAGAGATTCTCAGGACAAGGCTTATTCTTGAAGAAGCTTATCTTCGCATTAAGGAAAGCAGAAATGATAACTTCACAGCTACGGTCAATGTACATCAGCGCTTCGATGCCGTGTCCCTTCAGATGATCTATGATGGAGAAGAATTTGATCCGCTTATGGTGGAGAGCTCTGCGGAGAATGAGGAGGACACATACAGATATACTGTTCTGAACGCATATAAGATACATATAGGATATCAGAAAAAGAACGGCAGGAACATATTTACGGTATCGGCACACGAAGCCGGCAGCCACACGATAAGAGACACCTTTCTTTTTATGGTCGCCGGTATATTGGTGGGACTTCTTATCAGGAATTTTTTCCCGGCAGATCATATAACGAATCTGAGAGATGAATTGATCGTCCCGCTCAGAACGATATTTCTGACGCTTCTTCAGATGATGGTTGCGCCGGTGGTGTTCTTTTCGATCCTGTCAGGTATCATTTCAATGTCGGATAAGAGCAGCCTCGGAAAGAGGGGGGCAAAGCTTATCATCATCAGCCTGATTATGATTTTTTGCCTGACGGCGATTCTGATAACGGCAGCGTTAATGATATTCAGGACAGGCAATCCGGCCATCAGGGAGCTCCTGAAGCAGGAAATGACAGAAGGGTCGGGCACCAGTTTTTCCTTTATGGATATGCTTGTGGGGATCATTCCGAAGGATATTGTGGATCCGTTCACTGGAAGTGACATATTGCAGACTTTGTTTATGGCAGTATTTCTCGGCGTCATAATCAATCACTGGCCCCAGGGCGCAAAAATAATTGATACTGTGCAGTTTCTCAACAAATTCTTCATGAGAGTTCTGTCGGTAATTGTCAAGCTTGTTCCGGGATTCGTGTTTATTTCAATGATCAATATGACTATCGGCACGGGTGTTGACTCCTTCATAGCGCTCGGAGAGCTTGTTCTCGCCAATGTGGTCGGACTCATTCTTGTGTGGATATTTGCGGGGCTCGTGGTAATGATTGTCGCCCACGTCTCACCGCTAAAGTATCTGAAAAAACTCATCGGCTATTCGGTGATCCCGTTTTCGCTGTCAAGCAGTAACGCGGCTATCCCCTTCACATTGGATTTTTGTAACGACGAGCTCGGCATCGACAGCAAGCTGTCAATGTTTTCTATTCCTATCGGAATCCAGTTCAACAAGGCCGGGGCGTGCACCTTCCTTGCCATGTCCAGCGTTATGGTGGTGCGGGCCTACGGTATGCCGATCACACCTGATTTTATCGCAAAACTCTTCTTTGCAATCTTTATTATGTCCATGGCCAAACCTTCCGTGCCCGCAGCAGGCATTGTGTGCCTGAGCTCGGTATTTCAGGCTATCGGAGTTGCGCCGGACGCGGTTGAGATAGTGCTTTGCATCACGCCCATACTTAATATGTTCAATACAGCAGCCGGAGCGAGCACAAACGTAACCTCCACAACGATACTTGCGAGCATGGAAAACTGCATAGATAAAACAGTCTTTAACAAGTGAAGAGAATTGTAATATAATCATTCCTCCAGTCGTAAGTGGACTGCGGGAATCCGCTAAACAGCGGGTTCCCGTTTTTTGAGTATGACGGGCATGCCGTCAGTCTGTGGTGAAAGTCCACGAGGGACGTAGTTGCCGACGAACCCCATAACGACTCCCAAGGTTTGCATCGTGAGGTGTAGGCGAGAGGAAGGGATAGCGAAATCGTAGCCTGAC
>JAEELB010000216.1 GCA_016288705.1 Lachnospiraceae bacterium
ATCCCCTTCAAAGGCTCGGCCTGCCCAGTAGATCCTTGTAGGAAACGGGGACCTCTATGTAGCCTGACGCATAGGCCCCCATATCGTACGGCGAATAAACGATGTACGCCTCATCCTTTCCAAACTCGATATATGTAGTCTCAAGAGAGGCAGAATCAAAGGCCTGTTGGTACAACTCATTGGCATCCGAAGCAAAGTACGGGCTCTGGTCGGGATCGTAACTCTGCATGTTCTTTACGGTCTGTTCCGCCACAAGGGTCTTGAAAACCTCCTCAGGGGCAGGATAGAGATCCTTAATGGTCACCTGCTTTCCGGTCTTCAGATCGTACATGTACTGGTTCCTGTTGGGATAGCCGTGAGCTCCGCCTCCGTACCAGTAGCCGTCCACATTCACCGTCAGGTATTTTTCATTCAATATCGCCACACCGGCTATCCTCAGATCGTCCGTGGTGCGATAATGTTCGGGATTCGCCTTATGCTCCTCACAATCCGAAGGGTCTCCCTGATATTCCAGATCCTCCTTTGAAGGAGAGAGGAAGTCTTCCTGTTTTTTCTTAAGATCCTCGTTGATCAGACCGGCCTTGTCGGAAACGGATCCGTTAAGGATGAACCTCTCCGCATACCGCAATGCCAGGGGTGTCCCGCAGTTCGGGCAGTCATACTCATAGGATCCCCCTTCCACGGTCCCAAACTCAAACGCCGACAGCCTGCTGTCAGGGCAGCCGATGTCCTCATAATCGGCCTTCCCTCCCGTGGCTTTCGCCCTGACCCAGCCGAGAGAATCACCGTTCATGAACGCCAGACAGTAGCAGTCGCCTCCGATGACCTTAAACCCTTCCGTACCCGGGGAAATGTTCACTCCGGGGATGGAATCCGCCGAATAGAGAAGCTTCGCGCTCCCGGTCCCCGACTCACAGGTGTATATACTGTTCACAGGCTTACCTTATTCCCTGACGTCGGAAGTATAATAATACAGGTCTCCGTCAAAGAACCCAAGCATCGCGATTTCCGAAGCGTTCGGGATCACCGGCTCGGTTTCGCCGGAATAAAGATCGCATCTGTAAAGCACATCATGCCCCTGCTCATCATCATACTCGGAATAGAACATGTACTCGTCATCATAATAGATGACATAAACGTAAGAATCAAACTTCTTCTTTAAGGGAATGATCCTTTCATCCGAAGTAATGACGGCGTAATCATGGTCATTTCTTCCCAGGAGGCAGCCGCTTTCCTCCAGTGTGCGCGTGCAGGACTTCGGGTCATTCATCCACGTAAACAGATCATAGCCCTTGCTGTTGGCCGTTCTGAACAGGCCGTCCAGCCCCGATGACTTTTCCGTGAAGGAATCTGAGGCTTCGTCATACTCGTAAAAATACTCCTCCTGCGGCTTTTCCGAACCCCGCTCGATCGTGAGGCAGAAGGATCTGCGATAGCAATCGGCAGCCCCCACATAACTCCCCTCCGTAAGGGTGGTCAGCCCGTAGACCTTGAAAGTATCGCCGTTTACCGCGTATACGTACGTGTTTGTGCCGTCGCTTTCCTCAAAATATGCGAACCGCCTGTCCGCGCCCCTAAACAGGCATCGCTCATAGGATGCGTCGGCATTGGATATATGAAACCGCGAGAGATTCTGGCCTGCTGCCACCGCTCCTTTCTTCAGGGCATCACGGTCGTAGGCGCGGACCATCTTCCCCGAACCGTCCACCACATAGAAAAGCTTTGAATAGCCGTCCTTTGAAAGCACGTATGTGTCTCCGGTAACGCCCACAGGAAGCGCTCCGGCGGTCTCTTTCTCTGTTTTCTCCGCGCTCTCCGTCTCTTTATCCGCTGGCTTCGACGCCTCAGTCTCCGGGGCAGCCGTCTCCTGCGCGGCACCGCTGCCGGCTGCCGGTTTCTCTGCCGAAGACCCGCAGGCTGTAAGCGACATGATCGACACAAGAAGTATCGACATAAGGCTGCGTCTGATCATTTCATTCATGTGTTGTCATCCTCCCTTTCTCCAAGGACAAATTCCCGCAACTCGTCCCTGTCCTTAAAGAAAACCAATTCATCTGAGCCCTCATATTGCAAATATGAAACCGACCGCAAAATATCCATCCCGAGGACATTATCATTTACCCTTTTATCAAATGTGACCCATATTGTTTTTTCACCCAGATCTATAGTTCCTATAGTATACTGCCTAACATCATATCTGTAGAAAACCACGAAATCGCTTCCATACTTTCCGCCGATAAAACCACCGATGGTTTTCCGCTCCGCATCCTTAAACTGTTCTTCCGAAAGGTTCTCATCAATCTGTTCCGCCTTGTAGCACGTATAAAGTGCGCCTGTATCTACAATAGTATCTACCAGAGCGATCCTGTCACGATTGAGGATACAGGTAATAGAATAGCGCAATCTGTCACACGCAATACTGTACACCGATCGCACCTCCGTTTTCATAGCTGCCTATAACCATTGCGTTCATGTTCTTTTTCCTTAACTTGTTTAATTCATTTATCAACTCGTCATAACTGTTCTCAGACTCACTGATATATGTGATGTACCCCTGAATATTTGACATATCCGTCATATCCTGAATCACGAACAGCGCTTTCATCTTAGGGATCTCTTTTCTCGCTTCCGAAAGAGAAAT
>JAEELB010000217.1 GCA_016288705.1 Lachnospiraceae bacterium
ACCCTGCATGAACTCATTGAAAACGACTGAAAATTATAGTATAGTGAGGCGTGGAGGCCGCGCTTCGGAACAGAGCCCGCGGCCTGTCTCTTAACCGGATGACTTCTGACAGACTTACGGAGGGCTTATTTGTGAATTCAAACCTGG
The DNA here is from genome assembly GCA_016288705.1 of Lachnospiraceae bacterium. GTDB lineage: Bacteria > Bacillota > Clostridia > Lachnospirales > Lachnospiraceae > JAEELB01. Next base: position 148 of record JAEELB010000217.1, read on the forward strand.
ACAGCTTACCCCCCTTTTCGATAATAATACTGAACAGAAATTGCAGGCGTGAACTTGCCGAGTGCATACAGAGCATAAGAGATACGGTCAGCTCTTCCGACTATGAGATAATAGTGGTGGACAACGCCTCAAATGACGGTGCGAGGGAGTGGCTCAGGGAACAGAGGGACGTCCGACTCATTGAGAACAGTGTAAATAAAAGCTTTTCAGAGGGGAATAATCAGGGGATCAGGGCTGCAGCCCCCGGAAACGACATCATGCTCCTGAATAATGACACCGTCCTGTTTCCGGGAGCCATAGACGCGCTGAGACGGGGACTCTACGCAAGGCCCAATACCGGCGCGGTCTCCTCCCTCACTAATGCGGGAGGCGACCAGGTGGTGGACAGGGCCTTCAGGACGAAGGATGAGTACCTTAACTGGTGGCTCAGCGAGGGGGTGAACGAATGCAGGGAATATCCCGATCCCTATGAGAACAGGATCTGGCTCATGGGCTTTGCCCTTATGATAAAGAGGACGGCCCTTGAAAAGGTGGGCCTTCTTGATGAGGATTATTATTACGGGTTTGAAGACGACGACATAGGTTACAGGCTCATAAAGGCGGGATACGAGCTGCTTTTGTGTCATGACAGCTTCATTTTCCATTACGGAAGCCTGTCCATCGAGAAGGACGGAGCCGGAGCCAGCGCCAGGCTCTATGATGAGAACCGGGTGAAATTCCTGGCCAAATGGGATTTTGACATACCTTTATATTCCGAAGTCAGGACCGATCTGGTGAGACTTATGGAGAGACCGGCTGCGGGAGTCTTTAGGGTGCTGGAAATAGGCTGCGGGTGCGGATCCACACTTGCCGCAGTCAGATACCGCTACAGGGACGCCGAACTCTACGGGGTGGAAAAGAACCGTGATGCCGCCTCCCTCGGGGGCCGCTTCGGGCGGATATCCTGCCTGGATGCGGAAAAGGATGAATTCACCTACCAGGAGAGGTACTTCGACTGCCTGATCCTGGGGGATGTGCTGGAGGAAATGGAGAACCCGGAGGACTTTCTCAAAAAGATAGAAAAGTACCTGAAAAATGGGGCGCAGCTGGTGGTGAGCGTGAGGAACGCCATGTTCCTGCCCAGGGTGGCCGCTCTCATAAGAGGAGAGCTGATGAGGACCACGGATAAATTCTTTGATTTCACCGGCATTGTCTCCCTTTTCCGGGCCGCCGGTTACGAGATAGGAGAGATCTTCGCTCAGCCCGGGGCAATACCCCAGGCCTGTTCGGTATATCTTAAGAAACTTACCAGGCTGCCCGGCGCGGCGGACAGGGAGGAGTTCATGGCATACAGATATGTGTTTACCGCCTACAGGGCGTGATGCCTGCGGCGGATCAAACTCCCTTGTTTAAGGATGATTTTGCCTTATGAAACTTCTGGTCTACAGATATAATTCCATCTGCGAACCGTATATGATCGAAGGCTTCAGGAAACTGGGCATTGAAACGGACGCCGTATCCCGGGAGATGACGGATAAGGATATGCTGCCGTCCCAGAGGGTCAGACTGGTGACTGAAGCTCTGGAGCGCATAAAGCCGGACGCCGTTTTTTCGATAAATTTCTTCCCCTCGGTTGCGGAGGTGTGCAGGATCTACGGGATCCCGTATCTGGCTTACACCGTGGACTGTCCGGTGCTTGAACTCTTTTCGGATCAGACCGGATATGACACCTCTCATATATTCATGTTTGACGCTGCCCAGGCGTCTCTTGTGAAAAGCCTTGGCTGCAAAAACGCTTACCACCTGCCTCTGGCAGGAGATCCCTCCTTTGCAACCCTTCAGCCCCTTACGGGAAATAAGGCCCCGGGGAAGGGAGTCTCCTTTGTGGGCTCCCTCTACAATGAAAAGGATCCCTATGCCGTCATAAAGGATCGCCTGCCCGGAGAGGTGCAGGGGGAATGCGACGCCCTGACCATTGCCCAGACCGGCCTCAGAGAGGCATTCTTTACGGAAAAGGTGTTGTCCGACGGAGCGGTCTCTTCGATACGTGAAGCTTCCCCTCAGCTGTTTGACGACTATGGCGGCTCCTTCAAAGGAGCGGACCGGTTTATAACCGCCCATTGTTTCCTGGGTTTCCACATGGCGGCAAAGGAGAGGCCTGAACTGATAAACTTTTTGTCCGGATATTTTGAAACCGATATCTATACGAATTCGGACACCTCGGTGCTTCAGAGGAATGGTAATCTCAGGATACACTCAGGGGTGAAGACCCTTACCGAGATGCCTTCTGTTTTCAGAGACAGTCCCATAAACCTGAACCTGACAATGCTGCCCATTCAGACCGGACTTCCCCAGAGGATATTCGACATAGCGGCGTCCGGAGGCTTCATCATGACAGACAGAAGAGAGGAAATGGAGACCTGTTTTGAACCGGGGGCGGAGGCTGAGTGCTTCTCCTCCGCGGAAGAACTTCTGGACAAGTGTTCTTATTACCTTTCCCATGACGATGAAAGGAAAAGGATCGCGAAAGCGGGCTTTGAAAGGCTTAAGAAGGAACACACCTGGGAACACAGGGCTTCCCGGATCATCATGACTGTCTGGGGAAAGCGGGGTTCGTTATGAAGATCCTTATGGCGGACTGGAACAGCTTCGGAAGAGAGGACATGCAGGAGGCTTTGATCGCCTGCGGCCACAGGTGTGAAACTTTTCCTTTTGACAAAAATTCCGACCGCAGCGATCCAAAGACCGCGGAGAGCGTGAAGGCTCAGATAAGGAAGCACACCCCCGACAGAGTGTTCTCCTTCAATTATTTCCCGCAGATCGCCGTTGCCTGCAGGGACGAGGGCGTTCCCTACGTGTCCTGGATCTATGACAGTCCTTACGTTCAGGCTTATTCCTACACCATTGCGTTTCCCACAAACACCATATATCTGTTTGACCGGGAGTGGGTGCTCGAGTTCAACAGGAACAGGATCACGAACGTCCGGTATCTGCCCATGGCTTCAGCACCGGGAAGGATCGAAAAGCTGATATCAAAGGCTGCCGGGGCAGCAGGGAGGGATGCGGACATCTGTTTCATCGGATCTCTGTACAGGGGAAGCCACGATTTCTGGTCCAGGATGGAGCCGAAACTCGATCCCTACACAAGGGGATATCTGGAGGCCCTTATCAGGGCTCAGTCGGATATCTACGGAGCGAACTTCATCGAGTCTTCCCTGAATGAAAGGGCGATCTCCGGGATGAAAGCGGCCCTCCCCATGGACACATTTTCCGACGGGGTGGAGTCCATTGAATATCTCTACGGACAGTACGTGATAGACCGGGAGATAACGGCGAGAGAGAGGACAGATCTTTTGAGCGCCCTGGCTGATAAATATCCCCTGACGGTATACACGGGATCCGAATGCGTTATCCCGGGCGCCCTCATGAAAAAGCCCATAGATCATCTTGAGGAAAGCCCTTTGGTCATGAACCGTTCGAAGATCAACCTGAACATTTCCCTCAGATCCATCAAGTCCGGCATGCCTCTCAGGATATTTGAGATCATGGGCTCGGGAGGTTTCCTCATGACCAATTATCAGGCGGATCTCATGGACTGCTTCATCCCCGGGGAGGATCTTGTCTATTACGAGGACAGGGACGATCTCATTGATAAATGCGGGTACTACCTGGAGCACGAAGACGAGAGGCGTGAGATAGCGGAAAACGGCCTCAGGAAGATAAAGGAAGCCCATACCTTTGAGCACAGGGTCAGGGAGATGTTCGGATGAATACCATCGCAAAGGAAGTACCCGTATCCATAGTCGCCATAGCGAAAAATGAGAGAGATAACATAGAACGCTTCATTTCCTCTGTGAGAGAGGCGTTTAAGGGGCATCCGGCTGAACTTGTGATGGTCGATACCGGTTCCGGCGACGGGACGAGGGAGATCATAAAAGAAAAGGCCGATGTGGCGGGGGACTATGCCTGGTGCTCGGATTTTTCCGAAGCCAGGAACCATTCACTCTCTCTTGCCCGTAACGACTGGGTTTTGGTGCTGGATCTGGACGAGTTCGTGACGGAGGTTGACTGGGACGGTCTGCAAAGCTTTGCCCATAGATCGCCCAAAACCGTGGGAAGGCTCAGGAGAAGGAACAAAACTCTGGATGAGAACGGGACTCCTTCGGTCTACACAGACGGAGTGGAGCGATTTTTCAATAAAAACCTGTATCATTACACCGGTCCGATACACGAACAGGTACGGCCTCTTGAAACGTCCGGGGTCGAAATGACCTGGGGAGTCATCCCCGTGACCGTGGAGCATGTGGGATACGCCCAGAGCCGCGAAAAACTCAGGGAAAAGGCCGAACGGGACCTTTCCCTGCTGCTGAAGGAGCTCGAAAGGGATCCCCATGATCCCTATATCTGCTTTCAGGCGGGCCAGAGCGAGAGCGCCCTCGGTCATAAGGAGGAGGCTGTTCAGTTTTATGAGAGAGCCATAAACGAGAACCCCGACCCCAGACTGGAGTACGTCCGGATGCTGATGATATCCTACGGATACACTCTTACGGATCTGGGAAGGAATGAGGAGGCCCTTGGCCTGGCCGGGCTGTATGACGATCTCGGAGAGAACGCCGACTACGTGTGCCTGATGGGGCTGATCTATCTGAGAAACGGCATGCTCGCCGATGCGGTCCGGGAATATGAAAAGGCTTGCGGCATGGGTGACGGGTTCTCCGAGGGGGCGAATACCTACATACCGAGATACAATCTGGGAGTGATAAAAGAGATGTCCGGAGACCTGAAGGCGGCGGAGGAGCTTTATCTTGCCTGCGGCGATTACGGCCCTGCGGTAAAGAGGCTCGGAATCATACGGTCAGGGGATGACCGCCGGTCTTGAAGAAGAACGGGGTTTGGGATAAGATGTGACAGACAGGCGGTTTCAGACGTTATCATCATCTTAAGGTAAGAGAATGAAGATATTAAAGCTTTCATGGCCGTCCTACGGCGACAAGAGCATAGAGCGGGCCTTCGGAAGGTCCGGGATAAACTGTGTCAGCGTTCCTTACGCCTACGAAGGAGATGAGAGGGATTGGGACCGGAGCCTGGAGTCAGTCAGGGATGCCGTGAGGCAGCACGGTCCCGACGCCGTGTTCATGTTCAATTTCAGCAGGCCGGTTGCCGTTGTCTGCAGAGATGAGGGCATCCCGTATCTCTCATGGGTTTATGACAGCCCCATATACAGGCTCAGGAGCGAGGAGATGACTTTTGAGACCAACCGCATCATGCTCTTCGACAGCTGGGAGGTTCAGGAATTCCGGAAGATGGGGCTTAATAACATATTCTGGCTGCCGCTGGCTTCCGATCCCGCCGCAGCCCAGTCCGTCATCAAAAATTATAAAGGGAGAAGCACCGATCACAAAAGCGAGATATCGTTTGTGGGCCGTTTCTACGGGGTCAGGAAAGAAGGGGAACGCTGGTATAAGAATATCAAAGATCTGCTGCCTCCCTTCTGGCACGGCTACCTGGAAGGCATTATGGACTGTCAGCACAGGATCTACGGGGACAATATCATCCAGAGATGCATGAATCCGGACATATCAGGGGTCCTGGTGTCGATCCTCGGCGACAACCCGGACGGAAAATACGATACCAATGAAAACAGGTTTGCAAATCTCCTGATAAATATGGAACTGTCCTCCAGGGAAAGGCTTGATTACATATGCGCCGTGGCGAGGAATTATCCTCTTGCGCTGTATACCACAGACGATCATCCCGATATACCGGGAGCGGAGTTCAGAGGAACGGTGCATCCGGATAAGCTTGCTCCCGTTGTTGAGAACAGGTCCAGGATAAATCTGAACATTTCCCTCAGGTCCATAAAGAACGGCGTGCCCCTTAGGATCTTTGACATTCTGGCTGCGGGAGGCTTCATGCTGTCAAACTATCAGTCCGACATAGACACCCTCTTCAATATCGGCCGGGATCTGGTCACCTTTGACAGTGAGGAGGATCTGCTGAAGAAATGCGGATATTACCTGGAGCATGAGGATGAGAGGAGAGAGATCGCGGAAAACGGTTTCAAAGCGGTCAGGGAGAATCATACCTATGAGCACAGAGTGGCGGAGATGGTGACATTCCTGTGAAGGATGCGCGGACAGAAAACACATACAGGTTCAGCATCATAGCTGCAGGGCTTACCGTGTTCTACTTTGCCTGCAGGATGATGGAAGCCCTGTTTTCCATGGGAGCTTATTCCGCGAACCCTGACAGCGAAGCTCTGGGTAACAGGGTGGCTTCCGCAGTGGCGGCCCTGTCTGCCCATGAAGTCCTCATCTGCCTGCTGTCTGCGGTCATTTCCGCAGCCGTCGGGATCATTGTCTGCAGATCCGTGAAAAAAGCAGGAGTTTCTCCTTACCGGATCCTGATGGTGACCGAAGCCTTGTTTTACGGGGTTATTTTCGTGTCCTACGGAGAGCTGCCCAACGATTACACGGATTTCGGGTTCAGCGGGCTCAACCTGTCCTTTTTAAACAGGGCCTATCTCTTTGTGTTCGGGCTTCTGGCCTGCTTTTGCGTAAGATACCTGAAGGACAGGAGTGAGACTTTTGAAAAGGCCTTCAGTGCCCGCGGCTTCAGGGCGTTATGGGTCCTATTTTCCCTCTGGATCTCATTTTCCCTTGTGGGGAAACCGCTTTTCATGCCCTTCGGCAGGACGCCATGGAAGGTCACTCCTCTGACCGTGACTGTGTTTGTCATGTTTTATATCTGGATACAGCCCCTTCTGGCAGCTCTGTTCACGATCCTTGCGGATCGCTCCGACGGGGGAAAAGGGGAAAAGGTTCATCCCGCAAAGGCCGGGATACGAACGGGACTCGTGTTTTTCGGGATCTTCGTATGCGTCTGGCTTCTGTATCTCATAGCCTGCAATCCCGGGAATATATCGCTGGATGCGGCCATAGCCTGGCAGGAGATAGTCGGGGATAAGAAGATCTCATCCCTCTTTCCGCCGCTTATCAAGATATTTTACAGGATCCTTTGCACGGTCATACCCTCTGTTTATGTCATCGGTGTAACCCAGATACTCCTCATGTCCCTTGCGGCCGCCGCATTTGTGATGTTTCTGTACAGGCAGGGCTTTGATAAAAAAAGGCTTATGGCGGGATCCGCGATCTTTGCCGTCTTTCCCTCAAACGGCATATTCGTGGTCACCTTCACTTCGAATTTCTATTACATGCTGTGCATGTGCGTGCTCACTCTCTGTATCCTGGAATACTTTACGGAGGGGAAAACGGCTCTCAGGCGTGCGTCATTCTGCATCGCCCTGGGGCTCTCCGTTTACGGTCTTTATTTCATGAGAAATGAAGGACGCTACATCTCTCTTCTGACGGGACTCCTGCTTTTGATCGCTGCCCTGAAAATGAAGGAGCCGCGGATAATGATCACTGCAGCCGGGGCGGCAGCCGGCGTACTGGCCACGGCCTTTCTGCTGTTCCCTGCCTTCGGCACGGGGAACGGAGAGATACAGTCCTTTGATTACTGGAGGAACATCCTGTGGTCCGCCGCCTATTACGGAGGAGAGCTTCCCGAAAGGGCGGAAAGTTATAACGGCTCCTTCGAAAAGTTTACCGAGGGGGATTTCAATTACAACGGATGTCCGCCGGAGAAGCCGGAACGCATGACCCGTGAGGAAAGAATGGAGGCCGTGTCTTATGTGGTGAGAAACGACTTCCCGGAGGTGCTGAGAGACCGGCTCAACAAATCCGATGTGGTATGGGATGTGACCGAAGCCGTGTCCGCCCACAATGTGAGGGAGATCACCATGGTGGTGCCCGGCACCTACGGTTTTGAGAGAAAAGATAACGCGCTCACGGCTCTTCTTGTCAAGTGCCTTTACCCCGTGACCATAGCCATTGCCCCTCTTGACTGCCTGTGCTACAGGTCGGGCATATGGATCGACCTGGCCTTGATGCTGATCCTGGTCTTCGCCGCCGGGGGCAGGAAGAGATATATCCTGTCTCTTTTGCCTGTCCTCGTCCACTCTATGGTCTTTATGGCGGGACTCATGTGGCAGTGCTCCCGGCATGTCTACGTCACCGGCCTCTGCGTGCTCATGGTCCTGATCTCCCTCCCTCTGTGCGTGGATCCTGCCCGCAGAGACCCTTAAACCTTCCCGTGCGTCAATGCCGGCCCGCTTCCCTGTCCACGGGGCGCCGTGATGACGGCCTCCTGCAGCAACCCGGGCCTGCCGCCTGTGCCTTGCCCCATCTGTGCCATGATGATATACTTGACTGAAAGAAAAAGGGGGCTTTTGCGATGGATGACGTAGTCATAATGATCCCGTGCCTGAACCCGGACGACAAGTTCATAACTCACTTAAACAATCTGAAGAACGCCGGCTACAGCCGGATCGTGGTGATAGACGACGGAAGTTCCGAAGCGTACAGGCATTATTTTGACACGGCGGTAAATGAGTACGGCTGCGATCTTGTGAGGCACAATATCAATCTCGGTCAGGGCCGGGCCTACAAATCCGGCTTCAATTTCTACATGGGGAAGTATTCCCGGGACACCCTGGGAGTGATCCAGTGCGACTGCGACGGGCAGCACGACATAGAAGACATAAATAAATGCGCCGAGCTTCTCAGGCAGAATCCGGAAAAGTTCATTCTGGGCGAGAGGACCTTTGACGACCGCAGCATCCCCTTCAGGAGCCGTTTCGGAAATATCTGCACCTCGCTGGTGTTCAAGCTCTTCTGCGGTCTGGATATCAGGGACACCCAGACAGGGCTTAAGGGCATACCCTCATGGTTCATCCCGGTCCTCATGGAGACCCCGGGAGAGCGCTTTGAATACGCTTCAAGCTGTCTCCTGGAGACCAGAAAGGAAGGGGTGGAGATCCTTAAATTCCCCATAAAGACCATCTATCTCAACGGAAACGAGACCTCCCACTTCAATCCTCTCAGGGACTCCATCAGGATATACTCACTCATTTTCAAGTACCTGATGTCCTCTCTTTCGGCGTTTATCATCGATATTGCGGCCTTCAGCATTTTCCTCACGATCTTCGGGAGCCTGATCCCGGAGCGGAGCATAATCTGGGCCACCTACGCCGCAAAGGTGATCTCCTGCACCTACACCTATTTCGTAAATAAGAACCTGGTATTTTCAAACCAGCAGGGCGCCTTACTCACCACTTCCGTGAAGTTCGTGATACTGTGCGTCCTCCAGTCCACCTGCTCCGGGTTCCTGACGGAAGCCTTTGTGAACGCATCGGGCTGGAATCCGGTCCTCTGCAAGATAATCGTGGATACGCTCCTGTTCTTCGTGAGTTTCCAGATACAGAACAGGTGGGTGTTCAAAAACAGGAGGAAACAGTCTTGAAGGACAGCATAAAGCTTTCATTTCTGGATACATACAAGGAATACAACAAGGACGACAATATCATCGTAAATACCCTGAGAAGGATCGCCGATGTGGAGTGGAGCGATTCTCCAGACTACATCCTGTACTCGGTCTTTTCCGACGATAATCTTCTGGCGGACCTCTTTGCCGTCAGGATATTCTATACCGGGGAAAACCTGGCGCCGGACTTTAACCTCTGTGATTACGCCATAGCAAGCGAGAAGATCTCCTTCGGAGACCGTTATTTCAGGCTCCCTTTCTATTACAGGGGTGAGAAGCGCTGCCGGCTTATGGAGAACAGGGCGGAACGGATCGCAAAAAACCCGGAAGGCGTTGATTTTACGGACAGAAAGTTCTGCAATTTCATTTATTCAAACGGTTCCGCAAACCATATAAGGGAGGATTTCTTTCACTATCTGAGTGAAAACTACAGGCAGGTCGATTCCGGCGGCCAATATCTGAACAATATCGGAGGGCCCTGCAGGGAGAAGTTCTCTTTCCAAAAGCAGTACAAGTTCACCATCGCTTTCGAGAACACTTCCCATCCGGGTTATACCACCGAAAAGATAGTGGACGCCTTTGCCGCGGATACCATTCCGGTCTACTGGGGAGATCCCTGCATTGCGGAGACCTTTGACCCCGGATCCTTCATCCTGGTGAAGGGTGAAGAGGATTTTCCGGAGGCTCTGGAGAAGATAAAGAGGCTGGACCGGGATCCGGCGGCCTATATGGAGATGCTCGGAAAGAATCCTCTCCTGCGGGAAGAGGACAGATACGACGAGACGGTGAGGAGACTGGAGGATTTCCTGAGAAACATCCTGTCCCAGCCGAAGGAAAAGGCCTACCGGAGAAACATGGAATACTGGGGAAAGATCTACCGGGAACGGCAGGTGGCCTACGCAAAGGCTCTCAGGTTCAAGAAAAAGTATGTGAACCCCGTGAGCGGAGTCGTCAGGAAAGTGATCCCCAAAAGGAACGGGAAATAAGAGCGGATGAAGGTATCGGTGATAGTTCCGGTCTATAACGTCAGGGATTATCTGGACAGATGCGTGGAGAGCATATTGTCCCAGACCATTAAGGATCTTGAACTGATCCTGGTGGACGACGGTTCCACGGACGGCTCCGGAAGGATGTGCGACTCATATTCCGATGAGAGGATCAGAGTAGTCCACAAGGAAAACGGAGGCCTGTCTTCCGCCAGAAATGCGGGCCTGGATATCTGCTCCGGAGAGCGGATAATGTTTGTGGACAGCGACGATCTTATTTCCCCATACTGCCTTGAGATAATGACCCTTGCCACGGAAAAGACCGGGGCAGACCTGGTGCAGTGCGGCAACGACAGGGTGCGGGGGAGAGAAGCCGTTACGGAAGCGGGAACCGGAGATGTCCGCGGCCCCGTTTCGGGTGAAAACTCCGAGATACTGTCCGGCAGGGACTGGCTCCTTCGGAAAGACTTTAAGGTGATGGCCTGGGGGAAGCTGTACAGGTCGGAACTCTTCAGGGATATCCGTTTTCCCGAAGGCAGGTACAATGAGGATTACGCCATCATGTACAGGCTGGTCTACCCTCTGGAGAGGGTGGCTCTTGTTGATGAATGCCTCTATCACTACACTGTGAGGGAAGACTCCATAACGGGAGCGTTTTCGGAGAAACTCCTGGACCAGCTTGATTTTATGGATGAAAAGCTTGCTTTTTACAGGGATAATAATGAGAAACAGCTTTATGACAACGCCCTCAGGGAAAAGGCCTATTACATCCTGACCTGTTACCACAGCGCCCTGCCGGTCTACGGCAGATCTTCGGAGATCTGCCGCGGCCTAAAGGATAAATATCTGGATATTTATCCTGAGGTCAGAAAACTGGACAATATCCCGGCCAGGAACAAGCTGTCGCTGTCTCTGGCCAGGTTAAGGCCGGAAGCCTGGGTCGGGATCGGAAGGCTTGCAGACAAGGTAAGGGGGAGAGGCAGGTGCTGATAGATCGGTTTCTTTTGGGCTGCTGTCTCCCGGGGTCGGGCAGACTGTGAAGATAGTACACGTAACCGAATCCAGCGCCACCACCGCGCCTCTCAGGATCAGCGAGGCGGTGGAGAGAATGGGCGCGGAAAGCGTCGTCCTGGTGCATGACGCGGTGAGAGGCTTCGGCAGCAGGGCCAGAGTGGCAGCGCGGCCGGGGTTTGTTGAAAGACGCCTCGACGTTCTGAGACATGACAGGCAGAGAAAGCTCCTTGCCGGATACCCGGAAAGAGATCCGGTCCTGTTCTCTCCGGGACTGTCGGGTATCGATATAAGCCGTGATCCGGAGGTGATGTCTTCGGATATAGTGAACCTCCACTGGGTGTGCATGGGATATCTGAGACCCGAGAGCATCGCGAAGCTTCTGGACTCCGGGAAGAAGGTGGTCTGGACCATGCATGACTTGTGGCCGGTCTCCGGCGGCTGTCACTATGGCTGCGACAGGTTTGAGGATAAATGCGGAGCATGTCCGGTGCTCCATTCGGATGATGTGAACGACATTTCCGCAGCTCTTATCAAAAAGAAGGTCAGGCTCTGGAGGGGGAGGGGGATAGTCACGGTTTCCCCCAGCAGATGGCTTCAGTCGGGAGCCGACAGGAGCGCTGTCTTTTCCGGCGGCAGGAACGAGTACATTCCAAACCCCATAGATACGGAGGTCTTCGGGATGAAGGATGAGGCTGAAGAGGGTTCCCGTAAGGACGGTCCCTTCAGGGTGCTCTTCGGGGCATCGGACACTGCTTCACCCTACAAGGGATTTGAATACTTTGAAAAGCTCCTCATGATGATCTCGGAAAGGGATCCGGGGATCGCCGAAAGACTGCAGGTCGTGACCTTTGGAAGGGGAGAGCCGGACTCTGCCGCCATCGGAAGGTTCCGTCACGAGGCTGCGGGCTTTCTGGATACCGAGGAAAAAATGGCCGCTCTGTACCGCAGCGCCGATATTCTGGTGGCGCCTTCCGTTGAGGACAATTTTCCCGGCACGGTCCTTGAGTCCATGGCTTCGGGCACTCCCGTTCTCGGCTTTGACACCGGCGGCATACCCGATATGGTGGACAGCGGGGTCAACGGTTTTATTGCCGGAAAAGGGGATGCAGAGGGACTGTACACGGGCTTTAAATGGCTGTATGAGAACAGACAGGGAAACGGCGCCGGGATCGCCGCAAGGAGGAAGGTCCTGGAAAACTATACCATGGAAAAGGTGGGGCAGCGGTACATGGATCTGTATAACGATATCATGGGAGGCAGGGAGACTGCGAAATGAAGGGGCTTATCCGGCTGATACCCATTGGCGGACTTGCCAACAGGATGAGGGTCATTGCCTCCACCGCAAAAATGACCGCGGAAAACGGGGGCACCATGTCTGTCATCTGGAACATCAACGACTGGCTCGGATGCGGGAGCAGAGAGCTCTTTACCCTGAAAGGCTACGAGATAAGGGACAGAAATGACCGCGGGATCGCCCACCTGAGAAACCGGATCGGTTCCCGGACTTATTTTCTGAGGGGCGTAAGGTATTACGGAAACGAGAGTATCTACAGGTACACTGTGGGCATTCCCGAAGAGGACTACAGGAAAAACCTGACGGAGATCATGGCCTATGACGGGGATATGTGCTTTGAGACCGACGCCGGATTTTACTGGGGAAGGGACTGGAGCATTTTTGAGTGGGACCGGGAAATAACCGCCGGATCCGAAGCGATCATTGAGAAACTGGGTGGAAAGGGGCATTACGTTTCCATGCATATCAGGAGGACGGACCACCTTCAGGCGGCAAAGGACAGCCCTGATTCGGTTTTTATTGACAGACTGGATATGATCTTCGAAAGAGACGGGGACCGGAAAGTGTTTCTTGCAACGGATTCTCCGGAACTTGAAAAGAGGCTTATGGACAGGTACGGAAGGGACAGGATCATTTCCGGCGGAGAAAAGCCCCTGGGGAGAGGCTCTGCCGCTGGGATAAAGGCTGCCGCCGTCGATCTCCTCTGCCTTTCCGGAGGCTGCGAGATATACGGCTCTGCCGGAAGCTCCTTTGCGGATACCGCCGCCCACCTCGGAGGGGGTAAGTGCATAACCCTGAGGGCAGGCTCATGAAGATACTGTTCATTACCCATTACCCGGAGATGGGAGGGGCGAACATAGCCATGTTCAGCCTTATCAGAGGGCTCATGGAGCGCGGGCATACGGCGGGGATAGTGTTTCCGAAGGACGGTCCTGCCACAGCGAAGGCGGAGTCCCTGGGGATAAAGACCCGCATCATCAGGAACATACAATGGGCGGGCCCCATGGAGAGGGATCTCAGGTTCTGGCTGAGGCTCATAAGGATAAGCCTTGTGAACCTGAAGGCTCTCGGGGAACTGAAGTCATATATCCGGGAGGAGGGCTACGACCTGATACACACAAATACGAGCCTTCCCTACATCGGCGCCATCGCCGCAAGGCAGCTGGGGATCCCGCATGTCTGGCACATAAGGGAGCTTTTGCACAATTACGGCTTTGATTATATGTTCGGAAAAAAGTACGCCCGGAGGATATACGGATACTCGGACGCCATCATAACCATCAGTGAAAGAGTAAAGAGAGAGTTTGTCTCGGCTGCGGGGAGTCACCGGGGGCTCCGGGTGGTGTACGACGGCACCGAGGATATTCCTCTTCCCGAAAGGGAATACAGGCCGGGAGGGCGGCTGAGAGTGCTTTACGCCGGGGGCTACGCAGTATCAAAGGGCGTATGGGATATGATGAAGGCTGCCCTCATCCTGAGAGAAAGAGGGTATTCGGACAAGATCACCATCTCGGCGAACCTGAATGAAAAGATCCTGCCCGGAGACATAAAAGAGTTTTATTTCGGTAATTCCCTGGACGGCGTCATAGACAGGGTGGAACGCTACGGAGACATGAGAGAGGAAAGGATGACCCGGGATATGGCCCTGATGAGTTCCACGGATGAAGCCTTCGGCCTCGTGACCATAGAGGCTATGCGTGACGGGCTTTTGGTGACGGGGGCAGATACGGGAGCGACCCCGGAGATAATAGAGGATGGAGTGACCGGCCTCCTTTACGGACAGGGCGATCCGGAAAGCCTGGCGGACAGACTCATCTGGGCGTATGAACATCCTTCGGAGTGCGTGACCATAATCCGTAACGGAAGACGCGCTTTTGAGGAACGGTTCACGGAGGATGTGAACTGCGGGAATATATGTGAAGTGTACGAAGATGTTTTGAAATACAGGAGTCGGACATGAAGATCGGTTTTATCGGTTACGGTGATGCGGCGTCAGGCCTATGCCGCGGGCTCTCCACCGAGAGCGGAGCGGAACTTGTGATCTACGGCAGGGATCACGAAAAGACACTGGCGAGGACAAAGGAGCTTGAACCCTTTGAAGGATTTTCGGTGGTTCGGGAGCTTAGAGAATTATTGGAGGTCTGCAGCGTTGTGTGCGTTACGGTCCCCTGCAGCGCTGACGACGAGGTCTTTTCCCGCATAGCGGATACGGGGATCCGTCCCGGCGTGATCTATGCGGACATGTGTTCCGCTTCTCCCGAACAAAAGAAAAAGAATGCTGCGATGATAGAGGGGGAAGGCGGACTTTTTGCAGATGTATCAATAATGGATGCGGTGCGAAAGATCCTTCACAGGACTCCGCTTCTGGTGAGCGGAGGCGGGGCCGAAAGATTCCGGGAGATAATGTCGGCATATCATATGGATGTGGCATACGCCGGACCCGAACCCGGGAGAGCGGCGCTGGTAAAGCTCTGCAGGAGCGTTTTTCTGAAGGGCATCATCGCCCTTGCCATAGAGACCGAAGAGGTGAGCCGCCATTACGGAGTATATGACGAGGTATTCGACTCCATCGCCGTGTCCTGGGACACAAATAAGTTCATGGATTATATGCCCAAGCAGATAAAAGGGATGAAACAGCACTGCGTCAGGATGAAGGCGGAAACCGAAGAGTGCCTGGCCACCGAAGAAGCCGCAGGTCTCCCGGGGCACCTGGCAAAGGGGACCATAGAGCTTCTCGGGGATCTGGAAAACAGCTTGTGAGAGGAAGAAAAAATGCCTGAATATACCATAATGGATGTGACGTTGAGGGACGGAAGCTACGCCGTGAACTTCCAGTTCTCCCTTGCCCAGCAGAGACTGATAACCACGGGTCTTGAGGAACTGGGGATAAGATACGTGGAGATAGGACACGGTCAGGGACTGGGCGCCAGTTCTCCCGAAAACGGCATCGCCCTCCACACGGACGAGGAATACCTGGAGACCGCGGAAAAGTCGCTTAAAACCGCAAAGTACGGCACCTTCTGCATCCCCGGCATAGCCTCCGTTTCTGATGTGGAGAAGGCGTCCCGCTACGGAGTCAGTTTCATCCGTTTCGGCACGAACGTCACGGATGTCCGGAATTCTGAACCCTTTATAAAAAAAGCGCTGGAACTGAAGATCACCCCCATGGCCAATCTGATGAAGTCCTACGCCGTGACCCCGGAGGAATTTGCGGACTGCGTGGCGCTTGCGGAAAGCTTCGGGGCGGAGTGCGTATATCTGGTGGATTCCGCCGGCTGCATGACTCCCGACGACATACGCCGCTGCTATGAGGCCGTGAGGAAGGTGAGCAGCGTTAAACTGGGATTTCACGGCCATGACAATCTGGGCCTCGCCCTCTGGAACAGCTTTGCGGCCATAGACGCCGGCTTTGAGATGATCGACTGCTCGCTTCAGGGAATAGGGAGAAGCTCCGGAAATACTCCCCTTGAACTTATGTGCATCAACGCCCGCAAGATGGGCTATGACATGGACATCGACATAAAGAAACTCCTGAACCTGGGGAAAAAATACGTGTATCCTCTCTGCCGCAAGCACAACAGCATCGATATCATGTGCGGCGTAGCGGGAATGCATACGGGATTCCTGGGTTCCGTCAGAAAGGTATCGGGGGAATACGGCGTGAATCCTCTGAGCCTCATCGAAAAATATTCCGAATACAACCGGATCAAAATGGAGCCCGAAAAGCTTGAAGAGATAGCAAAGACTCTCCCTCAGGATGAGGAGAGCCTTGTGATAGCGGACTTTAACGGCTATTTCGGACACGGACAGTACTGATACTTTCACCGGACCGCATTTTGAAACCGGCCGGAAATAAGTTCCCGGCCCCAATGCCGGCGATCAGCGGATCTTTTCCGGATCCAGCCCTTTGAGCATCATATCCGAACCCTCGCTGTCGAAGGCCCGCACGTGAGCCTGAAGATCCGCGATGACCTTTTTCAGTTCATCCCTGCTGTCTGCCGCGATATGCATGCGGGCGAAGTTCTGCTGGGCTGTGCCCGGGCGGTCTATGACCGCTCCCTCGGCGTGTTCCTGCGTTATATTGATGACGTGGGGATCCTTTTTTGCATGGTCCATGCCCTCTATCCTGCCGATGACCCCGGGCTTTACGGAAAATGTGAGGTTGCATCCGCATCTTCCCCCGAAGGTATGGTCGCAGAGCTTATACAGGTCCGGAACCCCCATGCTTCCCGTGAGAGCAAAGTTTACCAGACATTTCAGGATGTCCAGGGAGTAGAAATGCTTTGACATAACGTACTCCTGGCCTCCCGTTATGCGTAGCGCCGGGTCGTAAAACATGATCTCACCGTTCCTTACAAAACCCTGTATGTTCAATATCCCGTTTCCGAAACCCAGGGAGTCGAAGAGAGAGAGCATCCTGTCATGGGCAGTGTCGAAGTAGAGCTTTTCATACTTTGAAGGGTATACTATGCCGGAGGTGATGCTGCCCAGCCCCTTCTGTTCGGCATTCACATACCTGTCGCCGGTAAAGGTCACCGCAGCGTGACCGTCCTGGAGGAAATAACCCACATAGAAGTCGTCGCACTCCATCACTTCCTCTATGAGCACCGTTTTTGAACGGGAGAACGACAGGGCTTTTTCAAGAGCGGCCCTGAATTCCCGGTGGTCTCCCGCTACGGACATGCCTTTGGAGCTGTTGTTGTCCACGGGCTTTACGAACACGGGGAAACGGGAGAAATCCTTATCCTCCGTCTGTGAAACGCTGTATTCGGGAACGGTGGGGAGCCCCGCTTTTTCGAGGGCTCTTTTAAGTCCCGCTTTGTTGTTAAAGACCTTTACTATGTCCTCATTTACATAGCAGGGCTTCGACATCCTGCGGCACACTTCTTCGTAGGGCGCCATGAGAATGTCAGCGCATCCCGGAAGCACGCCGTCTATGGAGTGTTCTTCAATGATGCCGCATATGGCGTCCGTATCGAAGCAGTCCACGTCAAGGGGGTGAGAGCAGGCTTTCTTTGCCAAGGCATCGGGGAAGGGATCGGCGACCCAGGTTTCCGTCCCCATGGCTTCCGCCGTCTCAGCCATCTTTACGGTCTCGCTTGTGGCACCCATAATGAGCAGTCTTTTTTTCATCAGTTTCCTCGCTCCACCTTTCTCAACAGAAAACGGTCATTTTCGTACACCCGGGACAGTTTAACGCCGCTTTCCCTGAGAGTTTCTTCATCATAGGGGTCAAGCTCCGTGCAGGTCAGGATGTAATCCGCATCGGAGATCCTGTCCTTAAGCCTGTCCGCAGGGGGAGTGAAACCCGGTCTCCCGGTCCTAAAGTACAATACACGGGGCTTTTTGAACATTATCACGGAGTCTTTTCCGGTGTTTTCGGAGATGTATCCGAAAATGTCTTCCGCATCCGCCGAATAAGCTCCGTGCTCCATGGTCCTTTTGGCTCTGATGTTCCTGATCCCGCCGTGGACGGCGTTCATGAGCGCAAGGAAAATAAGGAAGAAGGAAAGAGCTGCCGTCACTCTTCCGGAAAATGTCTTCCTTGCTATCAGGCCGAAGCCCGAAGCCGCTGCGGGGAGCATCAGGAGCGCGATGGAATAGAGAAAGCGCATGCCCTGGTCGTAGGGCCATATCATGTAAAGGAAAAATGAACCCGCGCAGTATATGGCTGCGAGGAAATTCTTTTCAAAACAGGCGATGAAGCCTGCCAGAGCCAGGCAGAGGAAGCAGAAGAAAAAGATATAGGAGGCGTAAACGTCATTTAAAGCAAATAACTTCCGCATCACGAAGAGGTTCCTCTCCGTGTTCACCAGCATCACGCTCAGAAAATTACGGCCGAACATCGAAGAGGATTCGGGAGATCCGGGGAGGATGAGCCTGAACAGGATGAGGCCCGCGCCGTAAACCGCAAACACCGTGAACGAGGATATCATTCCCGGTTTCCACAGGATGTTCTTTGTAAACATGATCCTGTCCTTCAGCTGCGCCAGCAGAAGACCGCAGATAAATGTGAGTATCAATGCGTAACCGTTTGATCTTATCTCGGTGGCGTACAGAGAGAAAAATCCCGTGAGGGCGGCGGTAAGGACCATCGCCCTGCCGGCGCTCTTATTTCCGCGCTTTTCTTCCGGTTTCATGTAACCGAGTTTCTCCATGAAGAGGAGAGACAGAAGAGCAAAAGCCGAGTAGGGCAGGTCTGACATTATCTGGTCCGAGGCACCCAGGAGTTCGGGACTTAATGCCGCAAGGAGCGATACCGTCACCGCTGCGGGTCGTCCGGCTTTTTTTGCCGACATGAGGTAAACTGCGGCGACGCAGACGCACAGGCTCAGGACTCCGGAAAACTTCATAAGGAAAATGCTGTCTGCTCCGAGTTTCATGAATAATGAGAGAAGGAGGGGAAATCCCCAGGAGTAAACCGGCATCCCCAGTCCTTCGGAAGAGTTCTCTATTATGAACAGGTTATCCCGCCTGAATTCCGGAACGGTGCCCTGGCAGACTGCCCTTCCCTGGGCGATGTACTGGCTGAAATCCCCGCCCCATTCGTGACCGTTGCGGAGGTTCATGAATGAAGCCAGAAATGTGATCAGGCATAATGAAAGTACGATGATCAAATCGGCGTTCGGAACTCTCTTCATGATGACTGGATTTTACTTTTGTTTACGGGATATGTCAATTGTGGTATATTATTGTGTGATCGGTCTCTGCCGCAGGCCGCCGAAGCGGGAGTCCGCTCCGGACCCGCAGAACTGATGCGGCGCCGGCATGCATGAGACGGAGAGGTTCAAAAACAGCGGCCCTCATGAGAGAAGGGTCCTTGTGGCGCGGATACCCATGAGAAACGGACGCCCCGGCGCGGGATGAAAGGGAATATGGATAATAAAAAGAAACTCAGCGTGATAATCCCATGTTACAACGAAAAGGACAGCATAAGGGAGATCCTCCGGAGGATAAAAGAGGCCTATACGGATCCCATGGAGATCATCATCGTGGACGACTGTTCAAAGGACGGTACCAGGGACATACTGAAAAATGAGATAGAGAGCACGGTGGACAGAGTGATCTACTGCGATGTGAACCGTGGCAAGGGCGCAGCCATCCGCACCGGACTGAAGGCTGCCACGGGGGACGCCGTCATTATCCAGGACGCGGATAATGAATACGATCCCGCGGACTACAGGCAGGTGGTGAAGCCCATATTTGAGGGCAGGAGAAAGGTGGTATACGGTTCACGCTTTATGAATGATGCGCATTATGATGCTGCATATAAGGAAAACATAGCTGCGAACCATTTCCTCACCATGCTCTCCAACCTGTTCACCCACCAGCGCCTCACGGATATGGAGACCTGCTATAAATGCCTGAGAAGGGACGTGGCGGAGAAGGTGGCTCCCCTTCTGAAGGAGGAGCGTTTCGGATTTGAGCCGGAGCTCACCGCCCGGATCTCCGATCTGAGGATCCGTATCACCGAGGTGCCCATAAGCTACGCGCCAAGGACCAGGGAAGAGGGCAAGAAGATCGGCTTTAAGGACGGTCTCAGAGCTGTCTACTGCATCCTCCGGTATCATTGAAAGGGATGATAAAGTCTTTATGAGTACGACCTGCGCCCCTGTCTTTATCACTACCCTGAACAGGGAGAAGCATCTGAAACGGCTTATATCGTCCCTGAAAAACAACCCTCTCGCCGGCAGAACGGATGTATATGTGGGGCTGGACTATCCTCCCTCGGAGAAGTACAGGGAGGGCTACGAAGAGGTGCTGGCATATCTTGAAGAGGGCGACTTTTCGGATTTCCGATCCTTCAATGTGATAAAAAGGGAAGAAAACTTCGGCCCGGTCAGAAATTCCGACGATCTGAAAAGACTTGCGGGAGAGCGGTACGACCGCTGGATAATGACCGAGGATGACAATGAATTTTCCCCGTGTTTTCTGAAATACATTAACGACGGCCTTGAAATGTGCGAGAAGGACCCGTCCCTCTACGCGGTCTGCGGCTATTCCTATCCGGTGAAATGGGGTGAAGATCCGGGAAATACGGTGACTCTGGACGGGATGTTTGCCTCCTACGGCTACGGGATCCTCAAAAAAAACTACGACTCCTTCATGTCCGAAATGACTCTGGATGCCTGGAAAAAGGCGATGAAGGACAGGAGGCTCCTTGAGAAAATGGAGAGCATAAACAGGCTGAACTTCAACGATTTTGTGAGCGGGGTCATGAATTACAGCCCATATCTCCTGGCAGCGGACGGTTTTCATTTCCGCCAGTCTGATATGAGCCAGGGGATGTACCTGATGCTTTCCGGAAAACATATCCTCATGCCCAAGGTATCAATGGTGCGGAACTGGGGCTTCGACGGCTCCGGAGTCAACTGCGGCGGGAGCAGCGAGCGGAACGAATTCAGCGAGATGGAGATCGGGACCTCTCCGGACTTTGATATCCGGCTGATGGAGACGGAGGACAGCCACCGGGAAGATCAGCGCGCCGTGGACAGGTATTTCCGGGTGAAGGATGAGACCCTGAAAAACGCCTGGAGGATGCGGACTTTGTACAGGATTCTGGGGAGCCGCGAGAGATACCACGGTCTCGGCAGGTTCCTGCGAAGGTTCAGGGGCGGAAATAATACGGAGCACGATCAATAAAAGACGCATATTTGAAACCTACTCCAATATCGACGGTTACAAAAGCGGAGCAAATCTCTGGAAGGGAGATGACGACAGGGTGTCCCTCTACCTGAAGAACGCCTGCGTATCTCTTATTTCCCTGAAGCTCCGCAATCCGGATTGCGACGTGGCGCTTTGCACGAACATATCCGTCCCCGACAGGTTCAAAAGCCTCCTTGAAGAAAAGGAGGTGGGGATCATAGAGATCCCTTATGACGATTATCTGTTCCCGGAGGGCATGCGTTGGTCACTGACCTTCTATAAATTCAAGGTCATGGAGTATCTTCTTGCGAATACCGATCATGAACAGTACCTGATGCTGGATACGGATACCTACTGCGCGCGGAATTTCGGATGTATGTGGGAGAACGCGGAACTCGGCATGCTCATGTGTCTGAACACGGCTCCCCTGGATTCGGACAACAGCGTGAAGGCTTACAATGAGGCGGAGGCTCTCTACCCGGGGATGGATCACGGAACCAGGTATTACTGGGCGGGAGGAGAGCTGGCAGCCACCAGGGAAGACTTTTCCTTCCTTTCCTCCGAGTGCCGGAAGATTTATGAGGATATGATCTCGAAGGGAGTGGAGACCTCGCTGGGAGACGAGTACGTCTGGTACGTATTTGACAAGCTTAATCCCCACAGGATCATTCCCGGCAACGCCTATTGGGATCATTACTGGACCTATGACGGGTATTATCACATATCCACCACTTATTATTATGACAAAAAGCCCCTTTGGCACATGCCGGTTGAGAAGTCGAGGGGCATGCTCACTCTCTTTGATTATTACGAGAAGCACCGGCGTTTCCCGAACCAGCGCAGGCTCTGGCACATGCTCCATCTGATCCAGCCCGACAGAAAATGGTACCCCCTTGCGGTCCTGAAGGAAGACCTGAAAACGCTGCTGGGAAGAGGAACGGAGTGAGGGCAGAGCGTATCTCAAAGGGATAAGGACGGTCTCCGGCTGCTGCGCGGGCTGCAGCGGTGATCGACGGTTCCGACGGAAAGGAAGATAAATGATCTCAAGGTTAAAAAGGAATCCGGGATATGCGGCCGTGATCGGGCTGATCTTCATTTGTCTGATGGCGTTCTACGCTGCAGCGCATCCCTTCTATCCCTGGACCAGGGACGACTGGTGGCAGATAAACTTTATGAGGCTTCCCATCCCCACGCACTTGGAATACAATCCCACAAAGATACTTCCCGAGACGGTCCTGCCTCTGACCGCCTACCTTTCGGTCTGGTTCGTATACCCTCTGACTCATGATTACCTCGGCGCGCTGTCTTTGGGATTTGCCTTCACTTTAAGCCTTTTTGCCCTGCTTTACGTGGTCTCCTTCGGGTGGCTTGTGAGAAAGACCCTTTCCGTGAAGTCCGGGCTTTTGTCCTTCATGACCGTGTCATTTACTCTTTTTCATTTCCTGGTGTTCGGCAGGAAGGGGGACGGAGTGAGCACCCTTTGTCTCTGGGGCTCCGATTATCTCAACAACGTGTTTAATTATATCCTCCCCGCTTTTGCCAACCTGGCGCTGTCGTTCTTTATCCTCACCGACAGGGACAGGAAGCGGTTCAGCCGGATGAGCATGACGGGGAGGTCTTTATTTGTGCTGGCGGTGTACCTCTGCATCAATTCCAACATATTCCAGAGCGTGATACTCATGTCGGCGCTTTTCTCCCAGTCGCTGGTTTACATAATATCAGAGAGGAGGGGCCTGACCCTGAGGAAGATAATGAAGGCCAGGTCCATGGATCTCATTATCCTTGCGGTATTTCTGGGGGCTGCGTTTATGGAGATCACCGGCAGCAGGGCGGATTCCTTTTCCGGCAGCAGCCTTTCGGAAACCCTTTCCTGGTTTCTGAAAGCCATAAGGGAGCAGTGGATCCTGTTTCCCGCGATCTCCCTGTTCCTCATACTGTGCTCCCTGGTCCTCTTTTCTCTCAGGATGAAAAAGGGTGAAGGCAGGGGGGAAGACAGGCTCTTCATAAGGGTCCTCGCGGAGCTGTCCATAATGACGATCATGACGGGACTTTGCGATATCCTGATATGCACCAGGGTCAGGGCGGACTATATCTACGGACATAAGGTGATGATAGGGGTGATCTCCTGCACGGCGGTGATGGCCATGTATTCCGCGGCCTACCTGTTCATGAATATAAAAGCCCTTACATATGTGATGCCTCTTCTCCTGTACGTCCTTATTTACATGACGGCCCTCGATGACAGGGTGTACGTGGATTACAACGGAAAGGTGTCCGAAACAGAGGTGCGGGAATTCGACGAATACATGATCGCGCAATATGAGGAAGCGGATAAGGCGGGGGCGGAGAGGTTTACTCTGGTCCTTCCTGAAAATAATCCCGTGGACAAGGCCGGCGGAAACGGCGGCAACAGTATCGCCAACACGCTGTACAGACACGGCGTCATCAGCAGAAAGCCGGAGGTCAGTATAGAGCCGGAATGATCACCCTCTCGAACCGGTGAGCAGTTTCCATACTCCCGGCAGGTATTTTCTGAGGAGGAAGGCCACTCCCGTCAGGAATACGGTGATCACCGGAGGGTTCATCACATAACTGACAAGTGCCTGAACCGGGCCCTTGCCGAAGGTGATGAGGAAGAGCTTGTCCAGGATCGTCAGAGGGATGAGATGGGCGCAGTACAGGAAAAATGATATCCTGAAGAACCAGGGGATATCCCGGTCGAGATCGAAGTGATCCGTAAATATCCAGATAAGGCCGATCAGAAGCAGGTTCCTGATCTCCGTGTCCTGGGGAAGGCCTGTGAATACTGATATGATCACCAGCAGTATCCCGATCCCCGCGTAGACGGAGAGCTTTTTTGCGCGGCGGAAGGGGAGCCCGGGGTGGTTCATCCCGATGTATGCTCCGATGAAGTAATTCGTCACATTGTACGGAACGTGCAGCCTTATGATCCCTTCCTTTATCAGAAAGGAGATCAGAAGGAAGATGAACCCTGTGGGAACCTTCTTCAAATGATTCCTGAACAGGAGCCATATGACCGGGGCCAGCAGGGTCAGCACCATGAGGGATGACAGGAACCACAGGGGCGTGTAGGTGGCGCTCCTCAGGCATGAGAGCCAGGAAGCAAATGAAAGCGATGGAAGCTTTGTGGATTCCGGATTCACTCTGGCGGCCACCGGGGGGATCAGGGACACCAGTACGTAGAACAGATATGAAAGGGTGCACCAGAGCACATAAGGGATCAGAAGAGTGAAGATGCGCCTTTTCCACTTGGGAAGAAGCTGTTCCGGGGTAAATCCCCTGAAGAAGAGGTATCCGGAGATCACGTAGAACATGGGAACGCAGACTGCCTCCAATTTGTTCGCGGAGATCTCGAAATGGGCTGCCGCCCGGGATAAGGGATCCTCTGCCGCGCTCAGTCCGTAAATATGGACGTTGTAGCAGTGGATCGACATGATCAAAATGGAGAGAAAGAAGGAGATCACCGAGACCTTGTTATAGAATTCCTGTTTTGTGAGCCTGCTTTCCAAATGGATCATACCTCGCTTTCCCGGTCATTATACGCTATGATATCAGTGCAGGCAAGGCGGGCCGGATATGAAGGCAGGGACCGGAAAGGATACACGGTGACCGCGCCTGTGGTATTATTTGCAGGGGAGACCCTTTGGATGTGAAAAGGAGAAGAAAATGACAGAACACATATCGGACCCCATGATCGTCCCCGTGGAGAATGCATTGAAGAGCCTGTACCAGATGATCGCAGTGGTAAATGAGGCCGATCTTTACTGCCATGTGATAGATCTGGACGACGCCCTTGCATATATGGTCTCAGGGGAGATGATGGATTTTGCCGGGCTTTGCGCCTGTATCTTCAGGAACCTCCACCCCGAAGACAGGGAGGCCTTCGACCGGTATTCCGATATTGAGGTCATCCACAGGGCGCTTTCCGAGAAGGTCTTTATTTCCTGCGAATGCAGGATACGCCATAAGGATTTCAGGTATTACTGGTCGGAACTCCTGATATGCAACACCACCCGGGAGGACAGCGCCGAAGGGAGGGATTATCTCTTCCTCATCAGGGATATCCATGAGCGAAAGGAAAGGGAACTGGATGAGACCAGGGAACTGCTGTCAAGGCTCAATTCCCTAAAGGTGAGCTACGACGACCTGTTCATGGAAAATATGACGGACGAACAGACCGGCTGCTACAACAGGAAGGGACTCAGGTATTCGGAGACAAGGATGCTTGAGGAGGCCAGGACCTCGGGGAAGGAAATATTTGTGTGCGTCCTCGATCTGAACGGGCTCAAACACATGAACGACACATACGGACACTCGGCAGGAGATAAGGCTATTAAGGCGGTGTCGGACGCCGTCAGATCCGCGGCCCCTGCTGATTCGGCCCTGATAAGGACCGGCGGGGATGAATTCCTGATCCTGTCCGTTCTGGAGCCGGGAGATGAAAGCGGCAGCGCTTTCGGACCAAAGTTTGAGGCATATCTCGAGGATTACAACGAGGCCCATGACGATCCTTTCACGGTTTCCGCAAGCTACGGGATCTGCATAAAGCCCGTGGGGGAGGAGGCAAACAGCCTGGACGGATACATCGAGGAGGCTGACGGTCTGATGTACCGGATGAAGGAAAAGACCGACCCTCACATGAGGGCGTGAAGGATCACCGGCAGATGAAACGAGGACGGGGCGGTACGCCGGAAATGAAGGCCGGTTCCCGTGGAAATATCATACGGAAACTCCTCGGGGGAGTTCTGGCCTTCATCATTTCCGCTTCGGTGATGGCGGGCCTCCTTTTCGCTTCGGCCCTCATTCCCCGGACCGCCATCAGGGAGAATACTCTCGTATCCGCGCAGTATCTCTGCGAAAGAGAACCCTTTTACGAGGTCTGGGAAGGAATTCCCGCGAGCCGCATAGACCGGTATGCGGACTCGATCCTGCTGGGTATCGCATACCAGTATGACTCTTCCCGTCCTGTCAGATCGGTCCTCATGTCTTCCTGGTATCACACGGAATATCTGAATGAAAACCGGAATCTCCTCCTGGCGGTGAGCGAGGGGAGGGAGGCAAATGAGCAGTATCTCAGGTACTGGCACGGATCCGTTGCCATCGTCAGGCCGTTGCTTACCTTTATGAGCATAAGGGGAATGTATGCTCTCATGGGTATCCTGCTCCTTCTGTCCGTGCTCGTCCTTTTCACGGCCCTGTTCCGGTATAAAGCCTTTGCGCCCATGGCCGGGCTGCTCTTCGGACTTTTGGCTGTGGGGGCCTGGTTTACGCCTCTTTCTCTCGAGTATATCTGGGTACTCTTTCTTTCGATGAACCTGTCGACCATAGTTGTATGCCTGGCGGGGAGCGGAAAGCGCGAGGGATATGGAGTCCTTTTCATGGTGGGCGGGATGGCGACATCCTTTCTGGATTTCCTCACGGCGGAGACGCTGACTCTGCTTATCCCTCTCCTGCTCAGCCTGTGGTTCATGAGGCGGTCGGAGGGGGCAGGCAGCAGTCCCGCCTTATCAGACGGGAGCCGGGGAAAACCGTGGATAACGGCTGTCAGCCTGTCTGCGTTATGGGGAGCCGGCTATCTTGGCATGTGGACCCTTAAATGGGGGATCTCGGCGGTCGTCCTCAGGGAAAATGTCATGCCCTATGTGACAGGTCACATAGAAGAGAGGCTGGGGACAGGTTCCGTGAACTTTGCGGCGACCCTGATCCGGAATATTTCCTGCCTGTTCCCTGCGGGACTGGGAGGACTCGGCGCCGCGGCGGGCGCGGTACTTCTCCTTTTGTATATGTATGCGGCCTACGTTTACAGAAAAAAATCCTCCGATAAAAATTTTCTGATTTTGTACATAATCGCTGGACTAATACCGTATTTAAGGTATATAATCCTTGAGAATCATTCGTATGTGCACTATTTTTTCACTTACCGTGCTCAGCTTGCCACGGTGCTGGCGATGGTCCTCATTCTGGATGAATTGGTGAAGTTTACGGATAATGTGAAGACCGGTGTTAAGCGGTTTTGATCGGATCCCGGAGGGACGGCATGCGGTCATGCCGGCGTCAGAGCGGAGGATAAAGCGCGCGGCGTCCGTGAGCGGCGGCAGAGTGCAATGAAAATATGCGGGGAAACGGGAGGAAATTGAAAATGAAGAGTGAAGCGACCATAAAAGCGAGAAAGAAGAGATTTCTGGCTTTTCTGCTGGTATTCATACTGGCTGTGAGGGTGACGCCTTTGTCTGCCCTGGCGTTGGATATAGGTTATGTTTCTGATGCTAAAGGCCAATCTGTTGACGAAGGTGAGAAAGTTACCTGGTCGCCGGGTGAAGACTATAATAATGTGTCGGTTTATTATGTTGATGCAGACGGCAAGGATCTGACGTCTGTCGGTCTCGGTAGGATCGAAGCGGGCGCTACTGCCAGCTTCAATGCCCTTACCGCGTCGGAAGCCGGCCTAAATCCGGATTCCTTTATCGACTGGAAGGTATCCAATGTGAGTGGCTCCGGATATACATTGTATTCCATCACCCTGAGCGCGAATATGAGCAAGAAGAGCAGTATCAATTATGTATTTAAAACCGTTGAGCCGGACGGCACTGTCCCCGCTGATGTTACCAACAGCAATCCCACAGAATATTATGAGGGAAAGAGCGAGTTTCAGTTTAAGGATCCCGTCACGGCTGATGAAGATTATGAATTCTGGGGCTGGTGTACTTCGGAGACGTATGATCTTTGGAATGAAAAGACAGGTATCACTGCCGAAGACACCGGCGATCTGACCATTTACGGATTTTTCAGTCTGAAGGAAAAGCGCACCATAACCTATCATCTTCCCGATGGCGCGGTGAACGATCCTTCCAATCCGGATTATTATTATGTGCATGAATTCGACAAAGTCGTGATAAAACCCGCAACGTGGACCAACCATGAATTTAAGGGGTGGTATGCCATTATCCATGGCGCGGATGGGGATTTCAGGGATCCGCCTGAAACGGATGACCCAAATGTGAAAAAGACCCTGACAGGGAACGAAATGTGGTTCGCGAACGTGGATGTCTACGGTGATTTCGGACCGGCCATCGAGACGGAATACGACATCTCTTACGTCCTTCCCGACGGCGCGGTGAATGATGCCTCCAACCCCAAAAAATACATAGCAAGCGAGGGCGTCCCGGGCTTTAAGGATGCTTCTCTGGAGGACTATGATTTTGTGGGCTGGTTTGAGGACAGAGAGTATAAAAAGCCCGTAACCTCCATCGCGAAGGGAACCACGGGTAATAAGACCCTTTACGGAAAATTCACGGGCAAAGAGTATGCCATTGATTATGTCCTGAACGGCGGCGCAAATGATATCTCCAATCCTCAGGTGTATTATTTCGGCGAAGGAGTGCCCGCATTTAAGGATGCCGTAAAGACCGGGCACAATTTCGGCGGCTGGTATGAGGATCCGGGTTTCGCCGAGAACACCAGAGTCACTTCCATCTCAACCACCAGGAAGGGCAATGTGACGCTTTACGCGAAGTTTACCGCTGCGGAGTATACGATCACCTACGTCCTGAACGGCGGCACTCCTCTTGGGGAGAATCCCTCCAAATACACTTTCGGAGTGGGCGTTCCCTCATTCTTCGATGCGGAGAAGGACAAAATGATCTTTGCCGGCTGGTACAGCGACAAGAAGCTCACAAAGAAGGTTGAGTCCATTTCGGCGGATCAGGTCGGAGATATTACGCTCTATGCGAAGTTCACTGAAAAGCCGGTGATAACCCACAAGATCAAATACAAACTGCCCAAGGGGTCGGTCAATCCCGCTACGAACCCCGACAAATATGAAGAGGGAGTGGGCGTGGAAAGCTTTGCCGACGCTTCAAAAGACGGCTGCACCTTCATCGGCTGGTACAGGGACAAGGACTTCACCGAACCGATCACGGGAATATCGGTTCAGGATACGGTTGACTTCACCCTCTACGGGAAGTTTGATCCCAATACCTATTCCATCACCTACGACCTGGACGGAGGCGTAAATGACCCGGAAAACCCGACTTCCTATACCTTCGGACAGGGAGCTTCCCTTAAGCCCGCCACAAAGGAGGGCATGTATTTCAAGGGCTGGTACGCTGAAGCCTTTACCACGGCCAAGTATACCGATCTTACTCCCACCGGGGCATCCATGAAAAAGATCACCAAGATCCCCGCAAATGCATACGGCGACGTGACCGTCACTGCCGTGTTCTCAAAGACTAAAGGCGGCGGAGGCGGCGGTGGAAACGGAGGCGGCGGAGGCGGCGGCTCCGATGATCCCGGAAATAATCCCGGAAACAATTCCGGAGGCGGCGGCAGCCAGGGCTCCAAGCAGGGAGGCTCCTACAGATCGGCCCCGGCATCGGGCCAGTTCCTTGCAAGCGCTGCCGGGATCGCAGCCGGAAACAGCAAGGACAGTGTACCGAAGACGGGAGAGGAAGGAAGAGATCTGAACTGGTATATGATGATCATCCTTCTTGTATCCGGCGTAGGAATGTTCGCTACGCGCAAGAAACCTGAATATGGGGAATTCAAAAACTGAAAGGCTTAACCGCGCTTTTACTTTCATCTTTCTGGTCACGGCCTTTACCGTCCTCTTTAACAGCGCCGTATCCGCGTATTACGCCAGAAGAGAGGAAGAACTGCAGGAAAGCCTGAGGAAACTGAAGGCAGACAGTGAAGAGGAGCTGCCTGTCCTGACCGAGTCCTACAACGGGCTACCGTATTCCGGCTTCGCTCTGTGGATGAAGGACGAGGGTCTGAGGGAAAAGATGGTTCAGGAGGCGGAGGCTATGAAGCCCTCGCCTCCTGAAATTCTTCCGCAGTACCGGGAACTGTATTCTCAGAATAACGACATGGTGGGCTGGCTTTTTATCGAGGATACACCGGTTGATTACCCCGTGATGCAGACTCCCTGGGACGAGTCCTATTATCTTTCCTATGATTTTTACGGGAATCCCGACAAGAACGGATGCCTGGTCATGGACACCAGTTCCGACCCCGGAAAGGGCATGGACACGCCCTCAACCAATATAATCATCCACGGACATACCATGAAATCCGGAGCCATGTTCGGGAAACTTAAGCTCTATGCCGATGAGGAGTACGGGAGAGCCCACAGCGTCATAAATTTCGACACTCTCTATGAGGAGCGGGAATACGACCTTGTATGCGCCTTTTATTCAAAGGTATATTATGAAAATGAGGATGTGTTCAAGTATTATCAGTTCTTTCAGGCAGACACGCAGGAGGAGCTGGACGCCTGGATGAAAGGCATTTCGGAGCTCTCTCTGTACATGCTGGATACGGAGGCTGAGCCCGGTGATGAATTCCTGACCCTCTCCTGCTGCAGTTATCAGACGGACGACGGCAGGTTTGTGGTGGTGGCAAAGAGGCGCAGAAAAGGGTGATCCCCCGGATATTCCTGGGCAGTTGACAAATGTTCTGTATGAAACGATAATAAATCCCATGAATTACGATTATCTGATAGTTGGGGCCGGACTGTTCGGTTCCGTTTTCGCGCATGAGATGACCCTGAAGGGCAGGAACTGCCTGGTGATAGACAGACGCGATCATGTGGGCGGAAACGTATATACGAAGAATATGAGCGGCGTGACGGTACACGCATACGGCGCTCATATTTTCCATACCGACAATAAAGAGGTATGGGATTACATGAACAGCTTTGCCGAATTCAACAATTTCGTTAATTCCCCCATAGCCAGGAACGGAGATGAGCTTTACAATCTCCCCTTCAATATGAATACCTTCCATAAGCTCTGGGGCGTGATAACTCCTTCCCAGGCCCAGATGAGGATAAAGTCCCAGATAGTCAAGCCTAAGGGGGAAAAGCCCGCAAATCTTGAAGAGCAGGCGCTGTCTCTGGTGGGAACGGATATCTACGAAAAACTGATAAGGGATTACACGGAGAAACAGTGGGGGAGACCCTGCACCGAGCTCCCGGCGTTTATCATCAAACGGGTCCCTCTGCGGTTCACCTACGACAATAATTATTTTGACTCCCGCTATCAGGGGATCCCCATCGGCGGCTATACGCCCATAATAGAGAAGCTCCTGGTGGGAAGCGAAGTGAGGCTGAACACTCAGTTCAAGGATGTGGCTGACAGCATTTCCTGCAAGAAGATAGTCTATACCGGCTCTGTGGACGAACTTGTGAACTATGAACTGGGACCTCTCGAATACAGGACTCTGTTCTTTGAGACCCAGGCCCTGCCCACGCTGGACGACTTCCAGGGCAACGCGGTGGTGAACTATACCGGAAAGGAAGTGGCCTATACCCGGATCATAGAGCATAAGCATTTCGAGTTCGGCACGAGGAATCCGGATATCAAGGGTACCGTCATCACAAGAGAGATACCGGTGCCCTGGACAGAAGGGGCGGAGCCTTATTATCCCATAAATGACGACAAGAACGGGGCCCTGTACGGGAAATACATGGTGAAGGCCAGGGCGCTGTATGCAAATAAACTCATACTTGGCGGACGTCTGGGAAATTACAAATACATGGACATGGACGAAGTGGTGGCCGCTGCGCTTGAATGCGCCCGCCTCCAGCAGTGATAAGGATCCTCAGCAGTAGGAATTGAACATCATCCCGGTGTATTCACTGGTCACGTAGGGTGAAGGCCAGTTGTGTCCGCCGGGATTTTTGTATTCGACGATGGTCTGGTCTACATATTTCATGGGATTCAGCGATATCTCCTCGGCCTTGTGGGATATGGCCTGGGTAAAACTCCTCACGGAAGACAGCGCCGACTGTACGTCGTCGCTTTCACTGAGAGTCTTGCTGAATCTTTCGCTGTCAAGCTCCAGCGTGCCGTCAAGAGCGAGGTTCACGCCTATGTCCGTGAGCCCTTCCGAATAAGCCCTGGCGATCCTGGAAACCTCATGCACTATCTGGGAATTCCCAAACCTTCCGGGCACTGATACATCCTCCGATGTGCTGGTGATGAACTGGTTGTAACTGTCTATGACCTTCTGTATATTTGCGGTCATGGAATCGATATCCGTCTTCAGGCTGATGGAAGTGGTGCCTACGCCGGTGAGCTTCACATCGTAAAGCTGCCCTACATTGATGGAGTTGTTCCCGGAGGAGTGAGACTCCCCGTTGACTCTGAAACTGGCGTCGCCGGCACGGGCGGACACTTCGCCGATGCCGAGGTAATCGATCACTCCGCCCTGACGGCTGGTGTGGTCGTCGGAGAGTTCAAACAAAAGGCCGTCCTTTCCTCTGAGGCCGGTGTTCACGGAAGTGAGGGAGAGGCTTGACTCGTCGAAACCTTCCCCGCCGGTCCTGGAGGTGACTTCGGCGTTTATGCCTATGTTCGCGCGGTTAATGAGCCTCTCAAGCCTTGCCTGAAGAGACCTGTTGGTATCGCTGTCCCTGACCGTGAACTGGAATTCGTAGTTCAGGTCGTTTATGGCTATGTCAAAGGAGTAATTTCCGGAAGACAGTTCCACGGGAGCGCCGCTGTCAAGGAATTTTCCTTTATTCATCTGGGGTGAGGCGAGCCTCTCGACTTCCAGATCGAAGGGGGGAGCCTCTGAGGCCTTTCCGCCGTAGGTCACGGTGGCGACAGATTCGTCGACCGAGTCCGCGCTCTTCCTGGAAAGCGTCTTTTCTCCGCCGTCAATGGAAAAAATGGAATTCCTGAGCCCCCTGGCGTTTTCCTTTACATCAATGACGTACTCACGCGTCTCCTGATCGTCACGTATGAGGAAGAGAGGGGAATCTTTGCTTTGCTTACGGATATTGTTGTAAACACTACGAAGCTCCGACTTCTTATGTGTATCCGACGGAGTGTTGGTCCGCGGCGCATAAGTAGTCAGATAGTAGTTGTAGACGTTATTCAAAACGCTGGTATTAGCCATTCCTGCCCCTCCTTTCTTCCTTGAATTTATCGGCTATCCCTAGCCTCAGGGTACAGTAAGCCCAAATTTATAATTTAGTTTTATCACAGCCAAAATCAAATTGCAAGTAAAAAATTAAATAATTTTTCAATATTGTTATCGGCATTTGAGGCTCGATCATTAGAGCTCCGGAGATCATGGAAAAAAATTTTGGATGCTCTGCACGAGTCCCGGATTTTTCTTTATTATCAGGCTTTTCAGGTGCATGCGGATGATGTCCGCGTCATCCATCGCAGGCCTCTTTTCAAAGTCCGCCCCGATGTGTTCCCGCTTCAGCAGCCATGTGGCCTGAGGCATCCATTTGCCGCGCCTCACTCCCTCAATGTACGGGAATGAATAATCCCTGGTTATCAGGAGGGGATGCTTTGTGTCGCGGTTCATGACGGAACCTCTCCGCTCAAAATCCCAGGCGCTCCACTCCGGCTTCAGGCGGTTCAGCAGGTATCCGGCGCTCCAGATGCCTGCCTGTGTGGAGTATGAGTAAGCGCTGCCCGGGACCATCCTCAGGTATTCACTGTCAGTGAAGGGACGGGTCTTCACGAAATCATTTTTGTAGAGGCTGATGTTGCCCGCGTGATACCGTTTTGCATTTTCCAGGTGATGCTCGAGAACGTCGTTATCCACCCGGTCGTACAGAAGGTAATCATCCATGAACAGCATGACGTAGGGCGTTCCTGCCGTACGGATCCCTTCCGTGATCATTTCATACCAGGTCCCGTCCTTCACCACCATCCCGTCAAAGCCGTAGTCGGTACCGTCCCAGGTGTCAGTCACGCACAGCACCCGGTAAAGCCTGTCCTTCCAGTATCTGTCGAGAAGGGTGATAAAGATTGTCCACATGTCCCTGTTTTTTTCGCTGGTATATACCAGGATCGAAAGATCTCTGCTCTTCATGATCCTCCTTTGTATCACTGCCGTTAAACGGCTCAATGCCGGGTTTTCTTTATCCCGGATGATATCACAACCGGTTCCTTATGTGAATCGGTCAGTTCCCTCTTTTCGTCCGTACCTGAAGCAGCACAGCCTGTGAAACGCCCTGTGCTTTCCGTGCTTTAAAAGTCCTGCTCCCAGGCGGAAGGACGCTCCCTTTACCTTTCTGAGGTCGCCCTCCGACAGAACGCTGTTCAGAACCGGATCCCGGAGCACCCGTTCAAGCTCCGCGAAACGGTCTTCCCCCTTCAGATCCGACATGGAATAGATCCTCAGCAACTGGCCTATGTAACGCCGTATGAAATAGGCGTCCAGTTCGCCCCTGTCCAGCTGTTCTCCGAAATTGTCCCTCAAAGCCAGATAAAGGGCGCTGTTGGCTTCGATCCCCTTCCCGTCGTAGCCGGAAGACAGGCTCCTTCCCGAATATGATATGTAATGGTAACCGGTATTTGGGATCACGGATATCCTGCGGGCTGCAGCCATTGCGGATACGGAGAAGAGGGCATCCTCGCAGATCCTGTATCTGTTGTCGAACCGGATGCGGTCATTCTTCAGCATTTCCGTCCTGTAGAGCTTTGAACCTATCAGGTAGGCGCTGTCGTCCTTCAGCATTTCCATGAGCATGGATCCTGCATATTCTCCGGCCGTTCCCGAAAAGGGTTCGGGGGAACAGATGTCAACGGGATATTCCGGGTGTTCCGAAAGGATGCTCATGAAGCCACCCATCACCAGATCCGAGTCCCCGGAGCTCCTGACAAGGGCGCCGATGAGATCCGGAGCGATCGTGTCGTCCCCGTCCAGAAAGGTGATGAAGTCGCCTTTGGACTCTTCTATGCCGCGGTTCCTGGCGGCTCCGGGACCTGCGTTTTCCTGCCTTATGATGCGTATCCTCTTGTCTCTCAAGCTGCATCCCTTGAGCAGGGGGTAAGTGGCGTCCCGGGATCCATCGTCAACGCAGATGATCTCCAGGTCTTTGTGGTCCTGGTCCATGACGCTCTCGATGGAGGCGAGGGCGGTCTTTTCGCTGTTATACAAGGGTATTATGACTGAGACCATAGTTGCTTCATCCTTTCTTGCAGTTCACCGGTCCGGGCTTTGAGGGAGCGCTCTGTCGCGGACTGCGCATGTGCTCTATGAGATCGGACCGGCGATGCACAGACATATGCCGGAAACATTCCGGCCCGGATACCGGCGATGCACAGGCATATGCCGAAAACACGTCGGTCCGCTTGCGGGCGCTGCGCCGCTTATCCGGCACCGGCTCAGAAAACTCGCGCACTTTGCCCTATGCCCTCCGGGCCGGGCACAAAGTGCGCTCAGACAGTTCTTCGCCGCTGCCGCTATGCTCGCGCCCGCTTACGCTCCCCTCCTATTGTTCCCCGGCATACGCCTGCGCCTCGCCGGGGCGGGTCTCCGCCTGTGTTGCCGGTCCTTTTCTTCCCGCTATCGCAGGGATACGCCGGCGCCCTGTGAAGAAGTCCGGCTTCACGGCGCTCAAGGCGTAAGGCTGCGCGTGTGTGTCGCCGATTTTGCGTAATGAAGCTGGCGCACAAGGTCCGGTGACGCAGAAATCCGGGCAAACGCACATGGATGTGCGTTTAGAAGGGACCGGGCCATGGATGGGCTATGCCTTCGTGCCCGGATCTGCGGAGCCGGGCCCATGTGCGCCGCGAATGGAGCGCATGAGGCGACAGACATGTGCAGCCTGAGCGGTTCGGAGTGCTCTTGCATCCGGAACAGCTCACCGGCGGAGTATCCTGCGGGCCACCTTCTTCAGTCTGCTCATGAACCCGCTTCCGCCGGCCATCCTGTTCATATGCGCCAGGTCATAGGCGTAATCGGGCATCATTTCCCCGGGATGGACGAGCGGAAAATCCAGTCTTCCCGGTTCCCCTCTGGTATAGGCTTCCTGTGACACGGTATGGGTCGCCTCCATGTTGAAACCGATGTTCTTTATCAGGTTGACCGCCGGTATTACCCCCAGCCCGTGGTTCACTATGCAGCAGTAATTCCACTGGAAATCCCAGGTGTCATAGCTGTGATCCCACACCTTATCATATTCCAGCGCCTTCTGTTCGTAGAACTGCTTCGGGAATACCGTGTTCTCCAGACTGCGTTTCTCCCTGTACCGGGGCCAGCTTTTGATGTCCGCATCATAGAGATCCCAGGCCCTCTTCCAGGTGGCCCAGCCCCAAATGGGGAAGTCCCTGCTGAAGAAATAACTGTTTTCGCAGGGATGGTCCTGCATGGCCTTGTACCCGGAGACCATCATTATCCTTTCGTCATCCCTGTATCTGTAGAGCATTTCCTGACAGAATCTGAAAAAATCGGGAGAGGGGACTATGTCATCCTCAAGGAGGATCGCCATGCCCGTCTGCTCCAAGGCCCAGGTGATGCCTGAAGCCATCCTTCCCCTGCACCCCAGATTGGTCTCGGAATAGTTTTTCCTGACCTCGCATTCCCAGTCGATATGCTCCTCTACATAGCGCCTGGTGGCCTCCACCTTTTCACGGTCGTTATCATTTCTGGGGCCGTCCGAGATGAGGAGCAGCATGGAG
>JAEELB010000218.1 GCA_016288705.1 Lachnospiraceae bacterium
CAACAACTATCGTCCTCAGTTCTACTTCAGGACCACCGATGTGACCGGAGTCATCACCCTTCCTGCAGGCACCGAGATGTGCCAGCCCGGCGACAACGTTGAGATGACCATCGAGCTCATCCATCCCATCGCCATGGAGCAGGGACTTACCTTCGCTATCCGTGAAGGCGGACGTACAGTCGGATCGGGAAGAGTTGTTTCCATCGTCGAGTGATATTTGAGTAATACGTTTTTACGGGCTCCCGGGATCATTCCCGGGAGCCTTTTTTTCGGCCTTATTCCCCCGGTCCGTCCTTCCGCTCTTATTTCCGGCCTTATTTCCCGGATCCGTCCTTCCTGTCTTATCTCCGGTCAGATTTCCCCGGCCCATCTGTTGAAGATTGCCCCGAAAAGGAATATAATTCACTCTGTTGTGACATCGGGTGGGGCTCACCCTGCCCGGTTCTTTCGGGTATGTATAGGGAACGGAGGTTGAAAGATCGTGTCCGGCGTGACTTTATTTGCGACAATAGCTTTTATCATAATATATCTGTGTATCTTCATATTTCAGAATGCAAGGCCTTACATAGCCCTGGCGGGGGCAGCCTTTTTCATCATCGTGGGGAGCCTCGGGATCTTTCCCGATTTCACCTACACCCTGCCCATGGGGCTCGGTCAGATCGACTGGAACGTGCTCATGATGATAGCCGGTACCATGGGAACGGTGTCACTCTTCATCGATTCGGGAATGCCGGAACTCATGAGCGATATACTGCTTTCAAAGGTCCATACCGTGAAGATGATGGTCATAGTCATGTCCGTATTTGCCGGGATCGTGTCGGCCTTCGTGGACAATGTGGCCACTGTCCTTATGATCGCCCCCGTGGCCCTTTCCGTGTGTAAGAAGCTTAAGATATCGCCGATCCCGGTGATCATCAGCATATCCCTGTCCTCGAACCTGCAGGGCGCGGCCACTCTGGTGGGCGATACCACCTCGATCCTCCTCAGCAAGGCGGCGGGCCTTGACTTCATGGATTTCTTTGTGGTGGACGGAAAGCCCGGCATGTTCTGGGTGACCGAGGCGGGAGCGCTGGTCTCGGTCTTCATAATGCTGGTGATCTTCAGGGATCAGAACCAGACCATCGAGGAAAATGAGAGAACGAAGGTGGAGGACAAGGTGCCGACGATCCTCCTGCTCCTGACCATCCTGTCCCTGATACTGGCTTCCTTCATACCCTACAAGGATAACGCTGCTCCCGGGCAGTTCTACAAGCCTGACATCACCAACGGCCTGATCTGCATCACATATTTCGCCATAGGTCTCATCAGGGAAGTGATCAGAACGAAAAATAAGGACGCCGTGAAAAAGGCCCTTAAGGAGCTGGATTACTACACCCTTCTCCTCCTCATGGGACTGTTCATCATAATCGGAGCCGTGGTGGAGGCGGGACTTATAGATGAGATAGGCGGACTTATAGCGGGTCTTTCCGGAGACGGGAGCAGGCTTTCGGTGTTTTTCGTCTATTCCGTCATCGTGTGGATGTCCGTTCTCGCCTCTGCCTTTGTGGATAATATCCCCTATACCGCCACCATGCTGCCGGTGGTGGCCGTGGTGGCCAGCAGGCTGTCCGCCTCGGGGACCGTGGTACCCGCAAATCTGCTGTACTTCGGACTCCTGGTGGGGGCGACCCTTGGAGGGAACATCACTCCCATCGGAGCATCGGCAAATATAACCGGCATAGGGATCCTGAAAAAGGCGGGTGAGGATGTGAAGTCCTCGGACTTCATGAAGATAAGCGTACCCTTCACCCTCGGAGCCGTGGGCTCGGGCTGGATACTTTTGTGGTTCATCTGGATGTAAGAAAGCAGCGGGGCGGCTTCCGTCTCCCTGCGCAATGGGCCCGCTGCGGACTGTAAGGGTCCCGGAGGAAATAAAGCATGCTTGTATCTGACAAATGGAGGGATTATGAGGTCCTGGACGCTTCAGACGGTGAAAAGCTGGAGCGCTGGGGACAGTATGTCCTCATCAGGCCCGATCCCCAGGTGATCTGGAATACCGGGAGAAAGGATCCCCGCTGGAAGACTGCGGATGCCTGTTATCACAGGTCCTCCACCGGAGGAGGCTCCTGGGAGATCAGGGATCTGCCCGAAAGGTGGACCATTTCCTACGGCTCCTTCACCTTTGCGATCAAACCCTTCAGCTTCAAGCACACGGGTCTCTTCCCCGAGCAGGCCGTGAACTGGGAGAGGATACACGACCTGGTGAAGGGCAGGACCGCGAAGATCCTGAATCTCTTTGCCTATACCGGAGGGGCTACGGTGGCAGCCGCTTCCGCAGGGGGCTTTGTGACCCATGTGGACGCGTCAAAGGGCATGGTCACCTGGGGCAAGGAAAACGCCTCCCTTTCAGGGATCCCCGAAAACAGGGTCAGATGGCTCACCGACGACTGCCTTAAGTTCATAAGGCGGGAGATCCGGAGGGGAAATAAGTACGACGGCATCATCATGGACCCACCTTCCTACGGAAGAGGGCCGGGAGGCGAGGTCTGGAAACTGGAAAAGGATATCTATCCTTTCCTGACGGAGGCAGCGGAGCTGCTGTCCGACGAGCCCTTATTTGTGCTGATAAATTCATATACCACGGGACTGCAGAGCGGTACGATGGCGTATATGTCGGACTCCGTGTTTACTAAGAGGTTCGGCGGACATACGGAGGCTGATGAGACCGGACTTCCCGTGTCCTCCTCGGGGCTGATCCTCCCCTGCGGCTGCTCGGCCCTGTGGCTCGGGACGAAATGATGCGGGATAATACTGATCCACAAATAAAGACCGGGCCGGGAGCGGCGGATATCATAATGTTTCTGATATCGCCCGCCCTTTCATTCCTGCTCTCGGAACTCCTGCTCAGGAATCCCTTTAAACACATGTATCTCAGGGCGGTGCCCCTGAACCTTGCGTTCTACTACCTTGCTACCCTGTTCCTCTTCTTCCTCACGGGCAGCCTCAGGGCGGGACTCATGTCCGTGACCCTGTGGTCCATGCTCTTTTCAACGCTGAACATGTATGTCTACAGGTTCCGGTCCGTGCCGGTGTCCCCCTGGGACATCAGATCCGCCGGGACAGCCCTGTCCGTGGCGGGGGAGTACGATTTTGACCTGAAGCCGGACAAGGTACTGGTCTTCGGGGCCGCAGCTCTCCTCGTTCTCTGCGAGTTTTTATTTGTAAAGTATTCGCTGAACACCCGGTTCACGAGGAAAAGGATCCTGGCAAGGCTTTTGGGGCTTTGCCTCTCCGCTTTCGGGATAACGCTTCTCTTCCTGTCTCTTTGGGACGAACACACGGTGCAGTACAGGTACAGGCTGTACGACAAGCTGTTCACTCCCGATACCATGCAGTACCGTGACGGCACGGCCGTCGCCTTCATCATGGAGCTGAAGTACCTGGTACCCGAAATCCCCGGAGGTTACAGCGAGGAAAAGGCGGAGAGCATATTGGAAGGGTATAAGGGACAGGAGGAAAAGGGCAGGACTCCCGATGTGATAGTGATCATGGACGAAGCCTTTTCCGACCCCTTCACCGACTGCTTCTTTACCACAAATACAGAGTACATGCCATTTGTGAAGGAACTGATGAACGGGGCCGACAACGTGGTTTCCGGTGAACTCAACGTGTCCGTAAAGGGGGGCAATACCCCCAACAGCGAATTCGAATTCCTCACCGGGAATACCATGGCATTTCTGACGGAGGGCTCCATCCCTTACCAGCAGTACATAAACGGCTTCATTCCCAGCCTGGTGTCCCATTTCAAAGCCCTGGGGTACGAGACCACAGCCATGCATCCCTACAAGCCCGGGGGATGGAACCGTGATAAAGCCTACGGATATCTGGGCTTCGACCACGTCTATTTCGAGGAGGACTTTAAGGAGTGGGGACATTCGGCGAAACTCCGTGAGTATATCAGCGACCGGGCGGATATGGATATGGTTGAGGATGTGTGCGAAAGGAATCATGCATCTTCGGACAGGCCCCAGTTCATATTTAACGTGACCATGCAGAATCACAGTCCCTACAGAAAGAAATACGGCAACTTCAGTCCCGGGGTGGAGGTGGAAGGCGTGGAGGCCGACGCCCAGATCCATTCCTATCTCTCCCTCATTAAAGAAACCGACGCGGCCTTCAGGGATATGGTGTCCTACTATGAGCTCACGGGAAGGGATACAGTGATCGTGCTCTTCGGAGACCATCAGCCTGCGGACACGGTGATAAGCCCCCTGTGGAGGATGAACGGCGTATCCGGGGAGGATCTCACCCCTGAACAGAACTGTTCCCGTTACAAGGTGCCCTTTGTCATATGGGCGAATTATGATATAAAGGAAGAGAAAGGACTTGATACCAGTTTGAATTATCTCTCTTCCGTTATGTGCGAAAAAGCCGGCATCACCTTAAGCCCCTACCAGGCCTTTCTCCTGGACGTCATGGAGAAATACCCTGTGGTGAGCGCAAAGAGAGTGTCAGACGGCGGAAACGATATTCTTACTTACGATGATGTAAAGGACGGATTGTCAGACTATGCTGTGGTACAGTATTACAGACTTTTTGGAGCAAAAGAAGAGTAGACGGTTCATTCTGGCTTCTTCCTTCCTCCTGACCTTCGCCGTAATGTTCGCAGTCATCATAGGGCGCGGGATATGGCCCTTCGGGGACAGGGACTTCATGAGGACTGATTTTTATAATCAGTACCTCGCTTTTTACGTTGAACTCAGGAGAAAGCTCTTATCCGGATCTGGGCTCGGTTTTTCGTGGGATATCGGTCTGGGCTCGGATTACAGGGCCATTCAGGCTTACTATGTGGCGAGCCCCCTCGCCCTGGTCACGGTCTTATTTCCGGAAAAGGCCCTGATAGAGGTCATGACTGTCCTGATACTGGTGAAGCTGTCTCTTTCCGCCAGCTCCTTTTCACTTTATCTCATGGGACATTTTTCAAGGCACAGGCTGGATGTGGTATTCTTCTCGCTTTTCTACTCCCTTTCGGGGTTCATGGCCGCTTACAACTGGAACATCATGTGGCTGGACGCCGTGGCCCTGTTCCCGCTGGTGCTTCTGGGCTTTGAAAAACTGGTGACCGGGAGGGGCTTCAGGCTTTACGTCCTGTCTCTTTCCCTGTGCGCCCTCACGAATTATTACATCACCATGCTGATAGGGTATTTTCTTATCCTTTATTTCCTGGTCCAGATGATCCTGATCCACGGCTGGAGGAACAGGATCAAGGCTTTCTGGAGATTCGTAGTGTGTTCCCTGGTGGCGGCCCTTCTGTCCTGCGTCATCACCATCCCCGGGGTCATGGCCCTCACCGGAACGAAATTTGTGGGGGCGTCGAGGCTCGATCTCCCCGACAACTTTAAGATGTACATGAACCCGCTGGACGTACTCTGCCGTCACGCGGTAAATGTGGACATAGAGCTGAAAAATGACCACTGGCCCAACATCTACTGCGGGGTCCCGGCGCTTTTCCTCATGCCCCTCTGGTTCACCGACAGGAGGGTGGGGCGGAGGAAGAGGGTGTGCTTTGCATTCCTCTTTGCCCTGTTCGTGTTCAGCTTTTCCAACAACATCATGAGCTATATCTGGCACGGGTTTAATTATCCCGATTCCCTTCCCGCCAGACAGTCGTTTATCTACATCGCCCTGGTGGTGGCCTGCAGCTATGAAGCCTGGACCCACCTGAGAAACGCTTCTCTTGTGAGAGTGGCGGTTTCCTTTGCCCTCAGCATCGCTCTCATGGTCCTGGGTTATTTCTTCGCAAAGCCGAAGGAGGATTTTGAGCCGAATCTGGCCTTTCTCGTGACGGGGCTTTTCATACTCTTTTATTTCTTCATCTACCTGACCCTCAGGTACGGCTGGAGGATAAGGCCCGTGGCCCTGTGCATGCTCTGCGCCATGATCGTGGCGGAACTCTTTACCAATGTCTGGTGCACTTCGGTGGCTACCACCAGCCGCACGAAGTACATGAAGGCCTGGAGGGCGAGAGACGAGGTGAGAGCGTATGTGAACGACATGGATGACTCCTTCTGGAGACTGGATCAGAACGACAGGACCACGAAAAATGACGGGGCGCTCTCGGGGATAAGGACTGCCAGTGTGTTCTCAAGTACCGCCAATGCGGGGATGGAAGAACTGTATAAGGCTCTCGGCCTCGGGAACAGCAAGGTCTATTACAGCTACGACGGCTCCACTCCCCTGACGGACGCTCTGTTCTCGGTGAAATATCTGATCACCGCGGATGAAGAGAGCCTGTCCGGTGAATTCAGGGAGTTTATCACCGTGGTGGAGGGGCGGAGGCTCTACAGGAACAAAACCGCCCTCGCTCCCGGATACATGCTTCCCGTGGACCTCGAATCCGAATGGGACACCGGAGCAGGGGACATGATTCAGGTACAGAATTCCTTTGCCCGCGCCCTCGGCACCGGGGAGGAGCTTTTCGTCCCCGCGGAAGCCCCCACAAGGGCCAACCGCACCACCGTTAACGCGGGAGGGGAGGGAGGTCATTTCTACGCCTATCTCCACGGGGCCTCATCGGATATGGGTAGCACCATCACCGAGACCGTGGAGAGAAAGGACGGGACCACAGACACCTACTCCTTCAGCAAGGCCGACAAGGGCTGCCTCATGGATCTGGGGGAACTGAAGGAAGGGGAGACCGCTGTCCTCAAGTCGGAAAAAGGCAGCATGGACGAAGCGTCCGTAAGGGTCTTCCGGATGAACGACAGGGTGATGAAGAGCATCTACGCCGTGCTTTCGGATGAGCAGCTGGAGGTCACGGAGATCGGCCCCTCATCCCTCGCGGGCACCATAGATGTAAATGAGGACGGGCTCTTTGTGATGTCCGTTCCCACGGAAAAGGACTGGACTCTCTATGTGGACGGAGAGAAGCGGCCGGTCCTGCCCTTCAAGGACGCCCTGATCAGCACCAGGCTTTCCGAGGGTCGGCATGAGATACTGATAAAGTACAGGGCGGCAGGGAGCGTCGAGGGACTGATCCTTTCTGCCGTGGGGATCCTGCTGCTGGGAGTCCTGCTCATGTGGAACCGGAGGGGGATGAGCAGGGTCTGACGACAGGGCTTTCTGACGGCCGTGAATGCGAAAATAAACATTGATTTTATCCTGAATAGTGATACAATCCTGTAATTGTAGGAAAAGACGGGAGGTTAGTCATATGACACTGGGTGAACGGATAGCGGAAGAACTGAATGTGGAGACGGTATTTTCCTTTGACGTCCCATATCTCGGGACTGTGGGGATATCCGAATCCATCGTGGTCACCTGGATAGTCATGGCCTTCCTGGTGCTGGTGTCGTTCCTCCTCACAAGGAATCTGAAGGTCACCAATATT
Source organism: Lachnospiraceae bacterium (assembly GCA_016288705.1). Taxonomy (GTDB): domain Bacteria; phylum Bacillota; class Clostridia; order Lachnospirales; family Lachnospiraceae; genus JAEELB01. The sequence continues at coordinate 7,370 of JAEELB010000218.1, forward strand.
TCCAAGCGCCAGGCTGCCCTGGAGCTTGTGATCACAAAACTTCAGGGGCTTGTATCCGGGGCTCTCGGCCCCAATGGCGGAGCCTATCTGGACTATCTGATGACGGTACTCCTCTATATCGGTATAGCAAATATCATGGGCGTTGTGGGAATGAAGGCGCCTACGAAGGATCTGCAGGTGACCATACCCCTTGCCCTCATGAGCATCATCCTGGTGCAGACCTCCTGCATAAAGCACAGGGGCGTTAAGGGCTGGCTCAAGACCTTCGCCTCCCCGTCGCCTGTCATAGTGCCCATAAAGATCCTGGAACTCTTCACAAGGCCGCTGTCTCTGTGCATGCGACTCTTCGGAAACGTTCTGGGATCCTTTGTCATAATGGAACTTCTGAATAATACTGTCAGAGTCGCAATTCCCGGACTCTTCGGTATATATTTCGATATTTTCGACGGATTTATACAGGCGTATGTGTTTGTGTTTCTGACCGGGCTCTTCATATCCGAAGGGCTGGAAACTGAAGAGGAATGAGAAAGGAGTCGTAATGAACACTACAATGATAGCCATTGGCGCAGCAGTGGCGGTTCTCTCCGCCATAGGAGCCGGTATCTCCATAGGACTGGCCACGGGAAAGGCTTCCGAAGCGGTGGCGAGACAGCCTGAGGCCAGCGGAAAGATCACCTCCATACTGGTGCTCGGATGCGCTCTTGCCGAGGCTACGGCCATTTACGGTTTTGTTATCGCGCTGCTCATTATCATGATCCTCGGATCATAAGGGGGTGATCTAAGTGCTGAAACTTGACCCCCTGAACATGGTCTTTATGGTCGTAAATATCCTGGTCCTGTACGCGCTCATGAAGAAATTCCTCTTCAAGCCGTTAAACAGGGTTCTGGAGGAGCGTCAGGCTCTGACCGACAAGGTGATCACCGACGCGAAGACCGCCAAGGAAGAAGCTGAAAAGCTCAAAGACCAGAATGAGAAGCTTCTCAAGGAAACGGAAAAGAAACAGGGAATGATCCTCTCCGAAGCCAGGGAGAAAGCCTCTCTGGAGTACGAGCGCATCGTGTCCGAGGCCGGGAAGAAGGCCGAGGAGATCACGGAGGACGCCGACAGGGATGCGGAGAAGGAGCATGAGAGGATGCTCGAGGACGCCAGAAAGGATATCACGGATCTGGTGGTGGACGCCGGGAGCAGGATTTCTCTCATGAAATCCGATCCCGACGGGGATCGCGCCCTTTACGACGAGTTCCTTGAATCATTGGACCGTGAGGAGAACAGCTGATGGAGAACACTGTCAGCGCAAGATTAATATATGTAACGCCCCCCACCGAGATCCAGAAACAGCGCATCATCGATTTCATAAAGGAAAAGTACAACGCTGACTCGGTGGAGCTTACCCTTAAGGAGGACCTGTCCATCGGCGGTGGCTTCATGCTCTACGCCGGGGATGTGTTCTACGACTGGAGCCTTAAAGGCAGGTCGGAACAGCTGAGGGAAAAGCTCAGGAACGCCGCCGCGGAGGACAGAAAAGCCGACCTGATCCCCCTTTTGAAGACGGAGATAGAGAACTTCCATCTCGCCGCAAAGGGAAGGGAATCCGGAGTGGTGGTGAGAGTCGGGGACGGCATCGCCATGGTCCGCGGCATCAGACACGCCGAATACGGAGAGACCGTGATCTTTGACACCGGTGAAAAGGGGCTTGTGCAGGATATAGGCCCCGACCTTACGGGAATAGTCATATTCGGCGAACAGGCGGCCATCCGCCAGGGCAGCAGGGTGGTATCCACCGGCATGAGAGCCGGAATGCCCGCCGGGGAGAGATTTCTCGGACGGGTGGTGGACGCTATGGGAGAGCCCATCGACGGCGGGAAACCCATTGAATGCGAGACTTATATGCCCATAGAGCGCCCGGCTCCCGGCATCACCGAGAGACGCCCCGTTTCCGAGTCTCTTGCCACGGGGATACTGGCCATAGATTCCATGTTCCCCATCGGAAGAGGCCAGAGAGAGCTGATCATAGGCGACAGGCAGACCGGGAAGACCTCCATCGTTATGGACACCATACTCAACCAGAAGGATAGCGACGTCATCTGCATATATGCCGCCATAGGCCAGAAGGCCTCCACCGTGGCCAGGTTCGTCAACGTCCTCAGGGAATCCGGGGCCATGAGCCACACCATAGTGGTGAACGCGGGAAGCGGCGAGGCTGCCGCCATGCAGTACATCTGTCCCTACGCAGCCACGGCTCTGGGAGAGTACTTCATGTACAGAGGGCAGGACGTCCTTATAATCTATGACGACCTTTCAAAGCACGCCCAGGCCTACAGGGCCATCTCCCTGCTCCTGGGAAGGCCTCCCGGGAGGGAAGCATACCCCGGAGACGTGTTCTATCTGCATTCAAGACTGCTGGAGAGATCGGCGAGACTGACGGAAGACGCCGGCGGCGGTTCGATGACGGCCCTTCCCGTGATCGAGACCCAGGCGGGGGACGTTTCCGCCTATATACCTACAAACGTCATATCCATAACCGACGGGCAGATCTGCCTTGAGACCGACCTTTTCAACGAGGGGCAGAGGCCTGCGGTCAATGTGGGACTCTCCGTGTCCAGGGTCGGCGGAGCCGCCCAGTCCAGAGCCATGAAGAGAGCTTCGGGCTCCATGAGGATAGATATAGCCCAGTTCAGGGAGATGGAGGTGTTCTCACAGTTTTCATCCGATCTGGATGAGGGTACCCTGAGGAGGCTCAAATACGGACGGAGCCTTATGAGGGTCTTAAGACAGAAGAACCTGTCCCCCATGACTCTTCAGGATCAGGTGGTGACACTGGTGTCGGCCCTTGACGGCGCCTTCACCGATGTGCCCGTGGAGAGGATCAAGGACGTCCAGTCCCTGCTTGTGGCCTGGTTCAGGACGAACAGGAGGGAGCTTATGAGCAGGATCGGCGGCGTAGGGGTCCTGACCGATGAAATGGAAACGGAAATAAAGACCTGCAGCAGAAAGTTCGTAAGGGAATGGCTGGCGAACGCGAAATAAAAAACAGGATAAAGAGCATAGCCGAGACCAGGAAGATCACCAACGCCATGTATATGATATCTTCCACCCGGCTTTCCAGGGCAAAGGAGATCCTTGACACCGTGACCCCCTTTTACTGGGGGCTTCAGAATGAGCTGGAGAGGATCATAAGGCACATGCCTGATATCCGGAACAAATACTTCGGAAATACGCCGGAGTACCTGAAGAGGCCCATGCCCAGGCATGTGGGCATCTTTGTGGTGACGGCGGACAAGGGACTTACCGGGGCTTTTACCCACAATATAATGAAGGTCGCCGACGAGGCTCTTGAGAGATCGAGGAAAAGAGGGGACCACACAAGGCTTTACGTCGTCGGGGAGCAGGGCAGGAGGTACTGCCTCTCCAGAGGCTACGACGTGTCGGCCACCTTTGATTTCACCGCGGGAAGCCCCTCCAGATCGAGATCCAGGGACATTTCCGACTATATATTGAAAAGATACAACGAATCCGAGGGGAGACTGGATGAGATACAGTTCATTTTCACCTCCATGACCGACAAGATGGGCATGCGGGTGGAGAACAGACAGGTCCTTCCCCTTCAGAAACAGAAGTTTCTGGGCTACAGCGAGAGCAACATGCCTGAGGGCTTCAGCGGGATCATAAATGAAGAATTCACCATGCTCCCGTCCCCTGAGGCCGTGGTCGACAGCATCGTGCCGGGATATATCGCGGGCATGATCTATGGGATCCTCATAGAATCCGCCTGCTGCGAACAGAATTCCAGGATGATGGCAATGAAGAGCGCAACGGACAATGCCGATGAGATGCTTAAGGAACTGAGCGTGCAGAGGAACCGGGTCAGACAGGAATCCATCACCATGCAGATCACTGAGGTCTGTTCCGGAAGGAAAATGGGAATAACCACATGAATACAGGACTTATAACGAAAATATCGGGACCCGTGGTGGACGTCGCCTTTGCCGAGGGCCGTCTTCCATTCATAGGGGAGGCTCTTGAGACCAGGGTGAACGGTGAGAGACGGGTCATGGAGGTGGAGCAGCACATGGGCGACCGTGTGGTGCGCTGCATAATGCTGTCCCCCAGCGAAGGGCTTAAGCGGGAGCAGGAAGTGGAAGCTACCGGCTCCGGCATAAAGGTGCCGGTGGGGGAGGAGACTCTGGGAAGGCTCTTCAACGTCTTCGGAGAAACCCTGGACGACGGCGAAAAGATAGAGGACGCCCCCATGTGGACCATCCACCGCGATCCACCGCATTTCAGCGCTCTGAAGCCCGTATCCGAGGTCTTTGAGACCGGGATCAAGGTCATCGACCTTCTGGCGCCCTACGCCAGAGGCGGAAAGATCGGCCTTTTCGGAGGCGCCGGCGTGGGCAAGACCGTGCTCATCCAGGAACTCATCAATAATGTGGCGGCTTCAAGCGGAGGCTATTCCATATTTACGGGGGTAGGGGAGCGTTCCAGAGAGGGGAACGACCTGTGGACCGAGATGAAGGAGTCGGGAGTCATAGACAAGACGGCTCTTGTCTTCGGACAGATGAACGAGCCCCCGGGAGCCCGTATGAAGGTCATCGAGACCGGGCTCACCATGGCTGAATTCTTCAGGGATGTGGAGCATAAGGACATCCTGCTCTTCGTGGACAATATCTTCAGGTACGTTCAGGCCGGGTCCGAGGTCTCGGCGCTGCTGGGAAGGATGCCTTCGGCCGTGGGTTACCAGCCCACCCTGGGAAATGAAGTGGGCGCCATTCAGGAGAGGATCGCATCCACGGAGTACGGCTCCATTACCAGCGTCCAGGCGGTGTACGTGCCGGCGGACGACGTTACGGATCCCGCTCCCGCCACGACCTTTACCCATCTGGACGCCACAACGGTGCTGTCCAGGAGGATCGCGGAACAGGGGCTTTACCCCGCAGTGGACCCCCTGGCTTCCACCTCAAGGATCCTGGAAGAGAGCTCCGTGGGGCGCGAGCATTACAGGACGGCCAGAGAGGTCCAGGAGATACTCCAGAAATACGAGGATCTGCAGGATATCATAGCCATACTCGGAATGGAAGAACTTTCGGACAACGACAGAAGGATCGTATACAGGGCCAGAAAGATCCAGAGGTTCCTGTCCCAGCCCTTCACCGTGGCCGAGCAGTTCACGGGAGTAAAGGGGAAATATGTGACCACGGAGCAGACCATCAAAGGCTTCAGGGCCATTCTGGACGGGGAGATGGACGGATACCCCGAGGAGGCCTTTTTCAATCAGGGCACCATAGAGGACGTGATGAAGAAGGCGGATGAGCTCAGGATAGATTCCGAGGAGGATTACACTTGACTCCCAGGTTTTCATTGAGGATGACCTCCGTGGAGGGCACATTCTTCAACGGCAAGGTGGAAGAGGTGACCATCCCTCTGGCGGACGGCCAGATGGGGATCCTCGCCCATCACGACGAGGCTGCCATAGCCATGGTGCCGGGGGAGGTGTCCGTCAGGACTCCCGACGGCCAGACCCATATCTGGATCGTGTCCGAGGGCTTCGCCAATGTGGCCAACAACCGCATGAAGGTGATAGTGTACTCCGCCGAAAGGCCCGAGGACGTGGATATAAACCGGGCGAAGGAGGACGAGGAGAGGGCCAGGGACGAACTCAGACAGAAAAAGAACAGGGAGGAATACAGGACAGCGGAGATATTCCTCGCCCGTTCCATGGCAAGACTTTCCGGGGCCCGGAAGTACACTAATCTCGGGGATTGAACCGGATCGTAAAAATTTTTTAAAAAAATGCTTGCATTTTGTTTTTTGTTCGTGTATCATTGTTCACGCTGTGACATGATAGCTATGAAGTGAGAAGTTGCTGCCGGCATTCAGGCAGGTAATTCCGCGGAGCGAAGGTCATGCCTGATTATGACGACAGGTCACTGCGTATTACATCCTAACCGGCAAGTGCGCGCAGGATCGGATCCTGCTTTTATTTTCGGTAAGGTATGGACACGCACGGAAGGGTGTGCAGCAACCTCCTGTCAGATGTAATGTCCGCAAAGGAGGCAGTTTTTATGGCAAGTCAGATAATGAGGATCGTGCTTAAATCCTATGATCATCAGCTGCTGGATGCTTCGGCCAGGAAGATCATAGAGTCGGCGAGAAAGAATGGCTCCCAGGTTTCGGGACCCGTGCCGCTTCCCACCAGAAAAGAAGTGGTGACCATTCTGAGGGCTGTGCACAAGTACAAGGATTCCAGGGAACAGTTCGAGCAGAGGACGCACAAGCGCCTTATCGACGTCCTGGCATATACGAAGAAGTTCAAGGAGGCGATGGAACAGAATTTGGAATTGCCTGCCGGTGTGTATATTAAGATCACTATGATCACAAGGTGAAGGAGTTTCTGATGAAAAAGGCGATACTTGCAAAAAAGGTCGGTATGACCCAGATGTTTATGGAAGACGGCACAGTGATTCCTGTTACCGTTTTGAGCGCCGGGCCCTGCACAGTAACGCAGGTCAAGAGTGACGAGACCGATGGCTACAGTGCCGTTCAGGTGGGCTATGAAGATACAAAAGAAAAGCTCAGGGCCGATGGCAACGTGTATCACAGACATGCCGCCAACAAGCCCCATGTGGGACAGTTCAAGAAATCCGAGCTTCCTGTTCAGAAATATCTGAGAGAGTTCAGATTCGAGAATTCCGCCGATTACAAGGTGGGCGACCAGATCAAAGCCGATATCTTCGAAGAGGGCGACAGGGTCGACATCACAGGCGTGTCAAGAGGTAAGGGCTTCCAGGGAGCCATCAAGAGGTTCAACCAGCACAGAGGTCCCATGGGACACGGTTCCAAGTTCCACAGGCACCAGGGTTCCAACGGTTCCAGTTCCGATCCCAGCCGCGTGTACAAGGGAAAGGGAATGGCCGGACACATGGGTAGCGTGCAGGTTACGGTTCAGAACCTGAAGGTGGTCAGAGTCGATGCAGAAAAGAATCTGATCCTTGTGAGAGGTTCTATACCCGGAGCGGAGAAGTCTCTTGTGACCATTAAGGAGACGGTCATCGCCGAGGCGTGACCCTCTGTCACATACAGATCAGGAAGGAGAAAAACAGATGGCCAGTGTATCTGTCTATGATATGAAAGGTAAGGAAGTCGGGACCATGGAACTTTCCGACGAGGTCTTTGCCGCAGAGGTAAATGAACACCTCGTGCATATGGCGGTGGTGAAGTATCTTGCAGACAACCGTCAGGGCACCCAGAAGGCAAAGGGCAGGAGAGAGGTTTCCGGCGGCGGAAGAAAGCCCTGGAGGCAGAAGGGAACAGGACATGCGAGGCAGGGATCCATCCGTGCGGCGCAGTGGAAAGGCGGCGGAATGATCTTCGCTCCCGTTCCGAGAGACTATTCCTTCAAGATGAACAGGAAAGAGAAGAGAGCCGCTCTGAAGGGCGCTCTCACCAGCCGTCTTCAGGATGGCAAGCTCATCGTGATCGATGAACTGAAACTTGATGAGATCAAGACCAGCGCCATGGCTCAGTTCATGAAGGACCTGAAGCTTGAAAAGGCCATGATAGTCACCGCTGATCACGATACCAATGTCGTCATATCCGCAAGGAACATTCCTGAGCTCTCCACCACTCAGGTGGGCAAGCTCAGTGTGTATGACATACTTAACGGCGGGACTCTGGTGCTCACCAGGGATACCGCGGAGAAGATCGGGGAGGTATACGCATAATGGCAGCCCTTGAATACTATGATGTGATCCTTAAACCCCTTGTCACCGAGAAGAGTCTGGCAGGGATGGGAGAGAAGAGATACACCTTTCTCGTACATCCCCAGTCAACCAAGGTCCAGATCAGGGATGCGGTTGAGAAGATGTTCGACGGTGTCAGGGTTGAGAAAGTGCGCACCATGAACGTGCCCGGCAAGACCAAGCGCAGGGGCATGATCTTTGGCAAGACCGCGAAGACAAAGAAAGCTGTTATACAGCTTACCGAAGACAGCAAAGATATCGAACTGTTCCAGGGACTGTGACCGGAAGACACCGGAAGCCGGACATACTGAACAGCAGGAGTGAAAGGAAAGAAAAATGGGTATAAGGACATATAAGCCGTATACACCTTCGAGACGCGGCATGACCTCGTCTGACAAGGCAGAGATCACAAAGGAGACCCCCGAGAAGAGTCTTCTGTCATCTCTTAAGAAGACAGCCGGCAGGAACAGCCAGGGCAAGATCACCGTCCGCTTCAGAGGGGGCGGGAGCAGGAGGCTCTACAGGCACATCGACTACAGACGCGACAAGGTCGGTATGAGCGCAAAGGTTCTGGGCATCGAGTACGATCCCAACCGCACCGCGAATATAGCCCTCATTTGCTACGAGGATGGGACAAAGTCATACATTCTCGCTCCCGAGGGACTTACCGACGGGATGACGGTCATGAACGGCGAGGGAGCCGAGATCCGCGTGGGCAACTGCCTGCCTCTTGCCAATATTCCCATCGGTACCATGGTACACAACGTTGAGCTGTATCCCGGAAAGGGCGGGCAGCTTGTGAGATCCGCCGGCAACGGCGCGCAGCTCATGGCTAAGGAAGGAAAGAACGCGACCCTTCGTCTTCCCTCCGGCGAGATGAGAATGGTTCCCATCACCTGCAGAGCCACCATCGGAGTGGTAGGAAACGGCGACCACAACCTTATCCATCTCGGAAAGGCGGGAAGGAAGAGAAACATGGGCTTCAGGCCTCATGTGAGAGGCTCGGCCATGAACCCCAACGACCACCCTCACGGCGGTGGAGAGGGAAGAGCCCCCGTGGGACGTCCCGGACCCTGTACCCCCTGGGGTAAGCCTGCTCTTGGTTACAAGACCAGGAAGAAAAAGAACAAGTCCAACAAGATGATTGTCAGGAGAAGGGACGGACGCGCGATCAAGTGAGTTCTGACCGTAGATTATAAGGAGTTCAACACATGAGCAGATCAATAAAAAAAGGACCTTTCGCTGATGCGAGCATTCTCAAGAAGATCGATGCCCTCAACAAGTCGGGCGAGAAGACGGTCGTAAAGACATGGTCGAGGCGTTCTACCATATTTCCTTCATTCGTAGGCCACACCATAGCGGTTCACGACGGAAGGAAGCACGTTCCGGTGTACATCACCGAGGACATGGTGGGACACAAGCTTGGAGAGTTCGTTCAGACGCGTACATATCGCGGACATTCCGGCTCTGACAAGTCAAAGGTATCGTAAGAAGGGTCTAAACGGAGGATTATCTGAAATGGCAAAAGGACATAGAACCCAGATCAAAAGGGCCAGGAACAATGAAAAGGATACAAGACCCAAGGCTAAGCTCACCTATGCGAGGATCCCGATCCAGAAGGCTTGTTTCGTACTTGATGCGATCAGAGGAAAGGATGTGACCACTGCTGAGGCTATTCTGACCTACAGCCCCAGGAACGCATCCAGGATCATCCTCAAGCTTCTCCAGAGCGCATGCGCCAATGCGGAGAACAACAACGGTATGAACAAAGCCAATCTGTACATTGCTGAGTGTTATGCCGGACAGGGGCCTGTTATGAAGAGGATCCGTCCCAGAGCTCAGGGAAGGGCATACAGGATCCTGCACAGAACCAGCACCATTACCCTGGTGCTTGATGAAAAGTAAATCGGCGTAATAGTAAGAGGAGTAGGACAGATGGGACAGAAAGTAAATCCGCATGGAATGAGAGTCGGTATCATTAATGACTGGGAGTCTCGGTGGTTTGCCAACGACAAGGAGTTTTCGGACGCCCTCATTGAGGATTACAGGATCAGACAGTATGTTCAGAAGAATCTCGGCTCGGCTCAGGTGTCGAGAGTGGAGATCGAAAGAGCTACAGGCCGTCTCAGAGTGATCATTCATTCGGCAAAGCCCGGCGTGATCATCGGAAAAGGCGGAGAGTCGATAGAGAATACCAGAAAAGCCATTACAAAGCTCGTTGGAAAGAATGTCAACATCGACATCAAAGAGATAAAGAGGCCTGACAGGGACGCTCAGCTGGTGGCGGAGAACATCGCAAGCCAGCTTGAGAACAGGACATCCTTCAGGCGCGCAATGAAATCCTGCATGAACAGGACCATGAAGAGCGGGGCCCTCGGGATCAAGACTTCCGTTTCGGGACGTCTCGGAGGCGCCGATATCGCCAGGAAGGAGACTTATTCCGACGGTACCATCCCTCTTCAGACTTTGAGAGCTGATATTGATTACGGCTTTGCCGAGGCGGATACCACTTACGGCAAGGTTGGTGTAAAGGTCTGGATCTACAAGGGAGAGGTTCTCCCCAAGAAAGCAGACAGGGAAAAGGAAGGGAGCGACATAAATCATGTTAATGCCTAAGAGAGTCAAGCATCGCAAGCAGCAGCGAGGCCGCATGACCCACAAGGCCAACCGCGGCATAAAACTTAATTATGGTGATTACGGTCTGGTAGCTCTTGAGCCCTGCTGGATCAAATCAAACCAGATCGAAGCAGCCCGTGTGGCTATGACCCGTTTCACGAGACGTGGCGGTCAGGTGTGGATCAAGATCTTCCCTGACAAACCCGTGACACTGAAGCCTCTCGGAACCCGTATGGGATCCGGAAAAGGCGCCACGGATCACTGGGTGGCGGTTGTCCGTCCGGGAGTAGTCATGTTTGAGATCGCCGGTGTAAGTGAAGAGGTGGCGAAAGAGGCTCTTCGCCTTGCTACCTACAAGCTACCCTGCAAATGCAAGGTTATCACCAGAGCCGATGAGGAAGGCGGTGCTGCAGTATGAAGAAGACCAAGTATATGGAAGAGCTTCTGAAGAGAAGCGATACAGAGCTTAAGAGTGAGCTTGTGGACGCAAAAAAAGAGCTTTTTAATCTGAGGTTCCAGAATGCGACTAACCAGCTTGACAATACCGCCAGGATCAGCGAAGTCAGGAAGAATATAGCCAGGATCCAGACGGTTATGACACAGAAGGCCGGCAAGGCCTGAGAGACGGGAGGTAGATGGCAGTGGAAGAGAGAAATCTGCGGAAGACCCGCACAGGCAGGGTAGTCAGCAACAAGATGGACAAGACCATCGTAGTCGCCGTTGAGGATCATGTTAAGCATCCTCTCTACAACAAGATCATCAAGAAGACCTACAAGTGCAAGGCTCATGACGAAGAGAACGCCGCCGGTGTCGGCGACAGGGTAAGGGTCATGGAGACCAGACCTCTTTCAAAGGACAAGAGGTGGAGACTTGTTGAGATAATCGAGAAGGCGAAGTGATCGTTTAAGAGCCTTACCGTTATCGTTTGTTGAGAAGCTTAAGAAAGGAAAGTACAGATGATACAGCAGGAAAGCAGACTGCGGGTCGCTGACAATACAGGTGCCAAGGAACTGCTATGCATCAGGGTTCTTGGAGGATCTACCAGGCGATATGCCCGCATAGGTGATACGATTGTGGCTACAGTTAAGGATGCGGCGCCTAACGGAATGGTCAAGAGCGGTCAGGTTGTGAAGGCCGTGGTGGTCCGCACAGTGAACAAGACCAGGAGAAGCGACGGTTCCTATATCCGTTTCGATGAGAACGCTGCGGTCATCATCAAGGATGACAACACTCCTCAGGGTACGCGTATCTTCGGACCCGTGGCCAGGGAGCTCAGAGAGAGACAGTTCATGAAGATAGTGTCGCTTGCACCCGAGGTTCTTTGAAATAAGGGAAGCGATTAAGGAGGCACTTAAAAATGTCAATGCTTAAGATCAAACAGGGCGATATGGTAAAGGTTATCGCAGGTAAAGACAAGGACAGGGAAGGCAAGGTCCTCTCCGTGGATCCCAAGAAGCACAGAGTGATCGTCGAGGGTATCAACATGATCAAGAAACATGAGAAGCCCTCCGCGGTCAATCAGAACGGCGGCATAGTCGAGAGAGAAGCGCCGCTTGATATTTCGAATGTCATGTATCTTCAGAACGGTGAACCCACCCGTGTGGGATTCAGGACTGAGGACGGCAAGAAGGTCCGCGTCGCAAAGAAGACCGGCGAAGTGATCGGTTAAAGGAGGTACGTATTTTGGGCAGCAGACTCAGAGATACATACGCAAAGGAAATTGTTCCGGCGATGGAAAAGAAGTTCGGCTACAAGAATGTCATGCAGGTGCCGAAACTCGCAAAGATCGTTGTGAATATGGCAGTAGGTGAGGCAAAGGAGAATGCCAAGGCTCTCGATTCCGCAGTAGCGGATATGGAGACCATCACCGGACAGAAGGCGATCGTCACCAAGGCCAAGAAGTCCATAGCGAATTTCAAGATCCGTGAAGGACAAGCTATCGGCTGCAAGGTGACCCTCAGAGGGGACAGGATGTATGAGTTCTTCGACAGGCTCGTGAATCTCGCCCTTCCCCGTGTCCGTGATTTCAGAGGTGTTTCTGCGGATTCCTTCGACGGAAGAGGGAATTATGCGCTTGGAATACGTGAACAGGTCATATTCCCTGAGATCGAATATGACAAGATAGACAAGGTGCGCGGGATGGATGTGATCATCTGTACAACGGCAGGAACAGATGAGGAAGCAAGAGAACTTCTGTCACTTTTCAGAATGCCGTTCAAGAAAGGCGAATGATATGGCTAAAACAGCGATGAAGATCAAGCAGCAGAGGAAGCCCAAGTTTTCCACCAGGGCATACACACGTTGCAAAATATGCGGACGTCCTCATTCAGTTTTGAAGAAGTACGGCATCTGCAGAATCTGTTTCCGCGAACTTGCGTACAGAGGAGAAATACCGGGGGTCAGGAAGGCTTCCTGGTGATCATATAACCTGAAGTACATTATTTGCAGGAAAACCCACAGGGGTATCCATGATGTTTCGAAGCCTGAAGGGCAGGTCCCCCGGGCGGAGAGACACGGCAGAGATAAGAAGGAGTACGTAAAATGACAATGAGTGATCCCATTGCGGATATGCTTACGAGGATCCGCAACGCAAATACCGCAAAGCACGATACAGTGGACGTTCCCTCGTCCAAAATGAAAGTGGCCATAGCAGATATACTCAAGGATGAAGGGTATATCGAGGATTATGAGCTCAGGGATGCCGGAGCTTTCAAGAATATCCACATGACCCTTAAATACGGCGAGGACAAGAGCGAAAGGATCATCACGGGACTGAAGAGGATCAGCAAGCCCGGGCTTCGTGTATACGCGCCCAAGGATAAGCTTCCTAAGGTTCTGGGAGGTCTTGGCACCGCGATCATCTCCACGAATCAGGGCGTTGTTACGGACAGGAAGGCCAGAGAGCTTGGGGTCGGCGGCGAAGTGCTGGCGTTCATCTGGTAATTCATTCATTAGTAAACAGTAAGGAGGAACGGGCATGTCACGCATAGGTAAAATGCCGATCGCGATACCTGATAAGGTGAGCATTGACATCGCGGATGGAAACACAGTGACGGTCAAGGGCCCTAAGGGAACTCTTTCAAGAACTCTTCCCGGGCAATTGAACATACAGCAGAAGGACGGTGAGATCGTTGTGGAGCGTCCCAACGATGAGAAGGAGAACAGATCTCTTCACGGTCTTGCAAGGACTCTTCTGAACAACATGGTCACCGGTGTGACCACAGGTTTTGAGAAGAAACTCGAGATCAACGGAGTCGGTTACAGGGCTGCCAAGAACGGAAAGGTTCTGAATCTGACGCTCGGATATTCACATCCCGTTGAGATGACCGATCCCGAGGGCGTCGAGACCAGTGTTGAAGGAAATGTCATCACTGTTTCCGGCATCGACAAGGAAAAGGTCGGGCAGTATGCCGCGCAGATAAGGGAGAAGCGTCCCCCCGAGCCTTATAAGGGCAAAGGGATCAAGTATTCGGACGAGACTATCAGACGTAAGGTCGGTAAGACCGGTAAGAAGTAATAGGGCTGGGTTTTAGCCCGCATCGGAGGATGAGATGATAAACAAGAAATCAAGGCAGGAAGTCCGTCTTAAGAAGCATAAGAGGATGCGCAACAGGCTGTCAGGCACGGCTGAAAAGCCCCGCATGTCCGTATTCCGCAGCAACTCGAATATGTATGTGCAGATCATAGACGACACCGTTGGGAACACGCTTGTGTCAGCATCCACGCTTGATGAGGACGTGAAGTCAAAGGTCAAACATACTGATAATATTGAGGCAGCCGGTTTCCTCGGGACGCTGGTGGCCGAGAGAGCGAAGGAAAAGGGTATCAAGACCGTGGTTTTCGACAGGAGCGGATATCTTTATCATGGAAAGATCGCTGCTTTGGCGGACGCCGCAAGAGAAGCGGGTCTTGAATTCTGATAAGGGCTTAGGAGAGGATGATTTTATGAGCACAATGAACATGGAACCAGGCGGAGTGGAATTAAGCGACAAGGTAGTAACCATAAAGAGGGTTACGAAGGTCGTTAAGGGTGGTCGTAACATGAGGTTTTCCGCTCTTGTGGTCGTAGGAGATCAGAACGGTCACGTGGGAGTGGGCCTTGGAAAAGCCGCCGAAATTCCCGAAGCTATCAGAAAAGGCAAGGAAGACGCCGTTAAGAACATGATCGAGGTCGCTCTGGATGACAACGCCAGTATAACCCACGATTACATCGGCAAGTTCGGCGCATCGGAGGTTCTCCTGAAGAACGCTCCCGAAGGAACCGGTATCATAGCCGGAGGTCCTGCGCGTGTGGTATGTGAGTTGGCCGGCATCAAGAATATCCGGACCAAGTCCCTTGGCTCCAACAACAAGCAGAATGTTGTGCTCGCCACTCTTAACGGACTCGGGATGATCAAAACCCCCGGTCAGGTGGCAAAGGAGCGGGGCAAAACAGTCGAAGAATTGCTCGCCTGATCACAGGAGGTGTTTATCATGGCAGATAAGAAAGATAAAACTATCAAGATAATGCTGGTGAAGTCTCCCATAGGGGCCATTCCGAAGCAGAGAGCTACCATCGAAGCCATGGGTCTGAGAAAGATCCGCCAGGTTGTGGAGCTTCCCGACAACGGAGCCACCAGGGGACAGATACAGAAGGTCAATCATCTGGTTAAGGTTGTGTGAAGAAGCTTCGGCGAAGGTTTTGCCCGAAGAAATCCGTAACTTTGACGTAGCAGTTTCAGGAGACTGGATCTCCGGAGGAAATGGCATGAATCTCAGTGAACTTAAACCCAATGCAGGGTCAAGAACAGAAAAATACCGCAAGGGACGCGGAGAGTCCTCCGGCAACGGAAAGACAGCCGGAAGAGGAGAAAAAGGTCAGAAGGCAAGGTCCGGGGGCGGCAAGAGACCCGGATTTGAAGGCGGACAGATGCCTTTGTACAGAAGGATACCCAAGAGGGGATTCAGGAACTACAATACAAAGGAGATCGTAACCGTAAATGTAAGCGAACTTGAGAGACGTTTCGAGAACGGCGACGAAGTCACCATCGAGGCTCTGCTGGAGAAGAGGGCCATCAGGAAGACCTGCGACGGAGTAAAGGTTCTCGGGAACGGCGATCTCACAAAGAAACTTACTGTCAAGGTAAATGCCTACAGCGCTGCAGCAAAGGAAAAGATTGAGAAGGCAGGCGGAACGGCAGAGGTGATCTGATGCTGGAAACTCTCAAGAATGCATTTAAAATGAAGGATCTGAGGAACAAGATCCTCTTCACCTTGGCAATGCTGGTGGTGATCAGGCTCGCGTCCCAGATTCCCGTACCGGGCGTGAACAGGGAGTATTTTGCTCAGTGGTTTGAGGAGCAGATGGGAGATTCTTTCAGTCTCTTCAATGCCTTCACCGGCGGTTCCTTCCTGAACATGTCCATCATTGCCCTGAACATTACCCCTTACATCACATCTTCCATTATCATAGAGCTTCTTACCATAGCGATCCCGAAGCTGGAAGAGATGCAGCGTGAGGGAGCGGAGGGCAGAAAGGTCCTTGTGGCCATCACCAGATATCTGACGGTTGCTCTCGCGCTTATCGAATCCACGGCCATGTCCATCGGATTCTGGAGGAGCAATCTGATCGAGGACAAGAACGCATTGTCCATCATCCTGATAATAACGGCTCTTACCGCAGGAAGCGCATTCCTGATGTGGATCGGCGAAGAGATAACGGAAAAGGGAGTCGGAAACGGCATTTCCATAGTCCTTACCATCAACATCATCTCCAGGCTTCCCCAGGATCTTACGAGCCTGTTTAATCAGTTCGTGGCAGGAAAGTCCATCGCCAGAGGCGTTGTGGCGGCCATCATCATCATCGCAGTCATACTGGCTGTGGTGGTACTGACGATCATCCTGAACGACGGCGTTCGCCGGATTCCGGTCCAGTACGCCAATAAAATGGCCGGACGCAGGATGATGGGCGGAGCCCAGTCCAATATCCCCCTGAGGGTGAACACAGGCGGCGTCATACCCGTGATCTTCGCCTCATCCATCATGGAATTCCCTGTTATCATCAGCAATTTTGCAAATTATAACGGGACCGGGGTATGGTCGGAGGTGCTTAAGTATCTCTCCACAAATAACTGGTGTGATCCTGCGAGACCGCAGTACACCATCGGCATGCTGGTCTACATCCTGCTGGTGATCTTCTTCGCTTATTTCTATACATCCATCACCTTCAACCCCATAGAGATAGCGGAGAACATGAAGAAGCAGGGAGGCTTTGTCCCGGGTATCAGGCCCGGCAGACC
Source organism: Lachnospiraceae bacterium (assembly GCA_016288705.1). Classification (GTDB taxonomy): domain Bacteria; phylum Bacillota; class Clostridia; order Lachnospirales; family Lachnospiraceae; genus JAEELB01. Next base: position 24,004 of record JAEELB010000218.1, read on the forward strand.
TACCGCCGATTATCTTCAGAACATACTCAATTACATCGTTTTCATCGGGGCTGTGGGACTGACCATTATCTGCATCATCCCCTACATATTTAACGGCATCTTCGGAGCCAATGTTTCGTTCGGAGGAACGAGCCTGATCATCGTGGTGAGCGTTGTGCTCGAAACCCTGAATCAGATAGAATCTCAGATGCTCGTCAGAAATTATAAGGGATTCCTGAACGAGTGATTCAAAACAAACGCATGTTATGAAAACCGGCGGAGCGGGCAAAAGCCTGCTCCGCTTCTCATGACTTATGGTATAGGCTGGTGTTGTGGACTGCCGGGAGGCCGTGAATGAAGGCCTGTTCCCGGAAACGGAGGAAACAGGAATGGTCATTATTATGCTTGGAGCGCCCGGAGCGGGCAAGGGTACTCAGGCGGAGAGGATCTGCGCGGAGTATTCACTGCCTCATATTTCCACCGGAGACATTTTCCGGGCCAATATCAAAGGAAATACCGAACTGGGAAAGGAAGCCAAGTCCTACATGGACAGGGGGGAGCTGGTTCCTGACGAGCTCACCGTAAGGATACTGAAGGACAGGGTATCCCAGGATGACTGCGCCAAGGGCTATGTCCTCGACGGATTCCCCAGGACCATTCCCCAGGCGGAGGCTCTCGACGAGATGCTGAAGTCTTCCGGTATAGCTGCCGATCACGCCATAGATGTGGAAGTTCCGGATGAGAATATCATCAGGAGGATGGGCGGCAGGAGAAGCTGCCCCTCTTGCGGCAGGATCTACCATATAGAATACGCAAAGCCCGCAAAGGAGGGTATCTGCGATAATTGCGGAACGGCTCTCGTCATCAGGGATGACGACAGGGACGAGACTGTGAGGAACAGGCTCAGCGTGTATCACGAACAGACCCAGCCCCTCATCGAGTATTATAAGAAGAGCGGGATACTGGAGGAGGTCGACGGGACCCAGTCTCCCGACAGCGTGTTTGAAGCCGTGAAGAAGATCCTGGGTTGATCCTTTGGCTGTTCTGATAAAGACCGAAGAAGAGATATCCCTCATGAGGACGGCCTGCAGGAATCTGGCCGTGCTGCATGAAGAGTTAAAGGAATTTGTGAGACCCGGGGTGAGCACTCTGGAGATCGACAGAAAAGGCGAAGAGCTCATAAGGAAAATGGGCTGCGAGCCGAATTTCAAGGGCTACGACGGATACCCGGCCACGGTGTGCGTGTCCGTAAACGACGAGGTTGTGCACGGTATCCCTTCCAAAGATAAAGTTATACGGGAAGGAGACATCGTAAGTCTCGACACCGGCATGATCTACAAAGGCTGGCACTCGGACGGCGCAAGGACCTGGGGCGCCGGAAAGGTGTCGGAGGAAGCCGAAAGGCTTATGCAGATCACTGAGGAATGTTTTTTTAAGGGCCTGGAGAAAGCTTATGCCGGCTCGTTCCTCTACGAGATATCGGAGAGCATAGGCGAGTGGGCCGAATCCCACGGGTACGGAGTGGTAAGGGATCTGGTGGGACACGGTATCGGCATGAAGCTCCACGAGGATCCGGATGTATATAATTTTTCCCAGGAATCCTCGGGACTCAGGCTTCAGCCCGGAATGACGCTGGCGATCGAGCCTATGATCACCTGCGGCTCGGGGGATGTGATCTGGGACAGGGAAGACGGCTGGACAGTGAGGACCAAAGACAATAGTCTCTGTTCGCATTATGAAAATACAGTTCTGATAACTGAAGAGGGACCGGAGATACTCACCCGGCAGGAAGGAAACAAGTGATATGAGCAAGGCGGACGTTATTGAGATCGAGGGAACGGTGACGGAGAAGCTTCCCAACACCATGTTTAAGGTTCAGCTCGAGAACGGACACGAGGTTCTGGCCCACATCAGCGGAAAGCTGAGACAGAACTTCATAAAGATACTCCCCGGGGACAAGGTGACTCTTGAACTGTCGCCCTATGACCTCACAAAGGGAAGGATCATATGGAGAGATAAATAAGGCCTTGCATTATCTTGATTATAGTGATAAAATAATTTCCGCACGTTTTTGGGGCTGAAGTACGGCCACAGCGTGCATCATCTGCGGGACCTGTTGATCCCGCGCGGATTAACCGGGAAAGGAGGAGAGAGATGAAAGTCAGATCATCCGTGAAACCGATGTGCGAAAAGTGCAAGGTTATCCGCAGAAAAGGCAAGATCAGGATCATCTGCGTGAATCCAAAGCACAAGCAGGTTCAGGGTTAATCCGTTTATGGATTGTCCTTGATACCTTCGGAAACTTTCACAAACGGAGGAAAGCGAGGCGAAAGATGCTTCGCCGGAGCAAAGTAGCGCTCCCTATCAGGGTGCAGTAAGAGCAGGAGGAGAATAATGGCGCGTATAGCCGGAATAGATCTGCCGAGGGATAAGAGGATCGAGATAGGTCTTACCTATATCTATGGCATCGGCAGGACAAGATCCAACAAGATCCTTGAAGCAGCGTCCGTTTCACCGGACACAAGAGTCAGAGATCTGACCGATGACGAGGTCAGAAAGATCTCTGAGATCATCGACAAAGATTATATGGTGGAAGGAGATCTCCGCAGAGATACCATGATGAATATCAAGCGTCTCGAAGAGATCGGATGCTACAGAGGCATCCGCCACAGAAAGGGACTTCCCGTTCGCGGACAGAAGACAAAGACCAACGCCCGCACCAGAAAGGGACCCAGGAAGACCATAGCCAACAAGAAGAAGTGATCTGAATAGAAGAAAGGAAGGAATCATATGCCAAAGCAGGCATCAGCAAAGCGCGGAACCAGAAGACGCGTAAAGAAGAATATAGAAAGGGGCCAGGCTCACATCCAGAGCTCCTTCAACAATACCATCGTGACACTTACAGACACTCAGGGCAACGCTATTTCCTGGGCAAGCACCGGTGGCCTCGGCTTCAAGGGATCCAGAAAGTCCACTCCCTACGCCGCTCAGATGGCCTCGGAGACAGCCGTGAAGGCTGCCCTCATCCACGGGCTCAAGTATGTGGATGTGTATGTAAAGGGACCCGGTTCGGGAAGGGAAGCGGCTATCCGCGCACTTCAGACCAACGGACTTCAGGTCACCAGCATTACGGATGTTACACCCGTCCCTCACAACGGGTGCAGGCCGCCCAAGAGACGCCGCGTATAATGAGGACCGGGGCCGGATCCCGGATGCGGATACGGACCCTTATCGTCATTACGGAAGCGGAAGTCCCGGGGTACAAGTTGGATGAAGGCCCTTCGGGGTCGTAAACAACATTACAGAAAGGAAGAGATAAATGGCAGTAGACAAGACACCGGTACTCAAGAGGTGCAGATCCCTTGACCTGGATCCCACATTTCTTGGGTACGACAAGAAATCAACCCGTTCCTCCATTCGTTCCAACAGGAAGATGTCCGAGTATGGAATGCAGATGAGGGAAAAGCAGAAGGCCAAGTTCATTTACGGAGTGCTGGAGAAGCCCTTCAGGAATTATTACGAAAAGGCTGCCCGCATGAAGGGAATGACCGGTGAGAACCTTATGGTCATGCTCGAGTCGAGACTGGACAACGTGATCTTCAGGCTCGGTTTCGCAAGGACCAGAAGAGAGGCCAGACAGGTGGTCGGACACAGGCATGTGCTCGTGAACGGCAAGACAGTGAACATACCTTCTTTCAGAGTAAAGGTGGGCGACGTCGTGGAGCTTTCCGAAAAGGCAAAGAGCCTCGGCAGGTATAAGGAAGTTCTTGAGATCACTGACGGCAGGCTTGTACCCGAGTGGCTCAGTGTTGATCACGACAATTTCAAAGGGACTGTGGACAGTATGCCTACAAGAGATCAGATAGACGTTCCCGTGAATGAGATGCTTATAGTCGAGCTTTATTCTAAGTGATGACGGGGTAAGCCCTGCGGTGCAAGGCTTTTCCGCTCAGGCAACCGTCCTGATCATCTCAGGACATGGACAGTTTGACAAGGAGGGTACACAGTGCAAGATTTTGTTAGACCTGTCATAAAAATGGAAGAGTCCTCAGAGGATGGCAGATACGCAAGATTTGTGGTCGAGCCTCTTCAGAGAGGATATGGAATAACTCTCGGCAATTCACTTCGCCGGATAATGCTTTCATCACTTCCCGGCAGTGCTGTAAGTCAGATCAAGATCAACGGCGTGCTTCACGAGTTCAGCACCATCGAGGGCGTGAAGGAAGACGTCACCGAGATCGTGATGAACGTGAAGAGCATTGCCATAAAGAATAACAGCATTGACGATGCTCCCAAGATCGGAACCATCAATTTTGATCACGAGGGCGTTGTGCATGCGTCGGATATTCAGATCGACGGCGATATCGAGATTATGAATCCCGATCAGGTCATTGCCACCCTTTCCGGGAAGAAGGCAAGTCTTGATATGGAACTGACCGTCACCAACGGAAGGGGTTATGTCAGTGCAGACAGGAATAAGGCTGATTCCCAGTCCATCGGTGTGATAGCGGTGGATTCCATCTATACTCCCGTTGACCGCGTGAACGTGACCATCGAGAACACCCGTGTGGGACAGCAGACGGATTACGACAAGCTGACCCTGGATGTGACCACCAATGGCACCATTTCACCTTCAGAGGCGTTGAGCCTGTCGGCAGGCGTGCTTTCGGATCATCTGGATCTGTTCATCAATCTGTCGGATACGGCAAAGGCAAATGATCCTTCCATAGCCGGAGGGATGTCCGAAAGTCAGGATGACGCCCCTGAGACGAGCATCGACGAGCTGGATCTCTCGGTCCGTTCTTTTAACTGCCTTAAGAGAGCCGGCATCAATACAGTAGCACAGCTTTGTGAGAAGACCCGCGAGGATATGATGAGGGTCAGGAATCTCGGACAGAAATCCCTTGAAGAAGTCATCGCAAAGCTCGATAACATGGGGCTTTCTCTTCGTCCGAGCCTTGAGAGTCCTGAAGATTTGAGTGACGGCGAGGCTGATTGAGCCTGGCCCGGAGGAGATAAGGAAATGGCACAGTACAGAAAATTAGGAAAGAGTTCAGCTCTCAGAAAACAGCTGATCAGGTCGCAGGCTACTGCCCTGATCCATAACGGAAGGATCATTACCACCGAGGCCAGAGCCAAGGAAGTGATAAAGGTCGTGGACCCGCTCATTGCCCTTGCCGCAAAGGAAAAGGACAATTTTGAGACCGTGAAGGTCACATCAAAGGTCGTCCGCCGCGACAAGGACGGCAGAAGGATCCGCAGGATCGTGGACAGGGACGACACCACCAAGGTGCTCTCCGAGGATGTCAGGGACAAGGACGGGAAGCTCATCAGGATGGAAAACGGAAAGAACGTTGAGATCTATGATGAGGAGGAGAAGGAGATCAAGAAGGATCTGCCCTCCAGGATGAACGCCCGCAGGAAGATCGAGAGCGTCCTCTACCCGGTGGTTGAGAAAGGCAAGGGCCCCGGAGCAAAGAAGGCTACGAAGAGGGTCAATCTCGTGGATAAGCTCTTTGACGAGTATGGTCCCAAGTATGCGGACAGAAAAGGCGGTTACACCAGGATCATCAAGATAGGGCCCAGAAAGGGCGATGCGGCCATGGAGGTCGTGCTGGAACTCGTCTGAGGGGTCCGGTAACCTGATATAGTGTAAGTAAACTGTGCGGCCCGGGGTTTATCTCCGGGCCGCGCGTGGTATGGCAGCGAACAGGGGGTTTACCCCTGTCCCATGGGCAGCAGCCGGCGGGGATCCCCCCTGTCACATCGTAGCAGCCGGCGGGGCTGCGTACGGAAACCTGAAAGCGCGTATGGAAGATATCATCAAAACAGAAGAACTGGGGTTTGATTATATCCGGAGAAATGAGAACGGCGAGGTGGAGTGTATCGTCAGGGCCGTTGATGACGTGAATATTTCCGTCAAAAAGGGTGAGTTTGTGGTCATCCTGGGCGCAAACGGTTCCGGCAAATCAACCCTCGCCAAGCATCTGAATGCGCTTCTGAAGCCTACCGACGGCACTGTTTGGGTGGACGGCATGGATACTGCGGAGGACGGGCTTCTGTGGGAGGTCAGGCGCACCGCAGGCATGGTCTTCCAGAATCCGGACAATCAGATCATCGGTCAGGTGGTGGATGAGGATGTGGCTTTCGGGCCGGAGAACCTCGGCGTCCCGGGACCGGAGCTTCCCGGCAGGGTTGAAGAGAGTCTGAAGGCTGTGGATATTTACGGTCTTAAGGATTCTCCCACCATAAGTCTTTCCGGCGGACAGAAGCAGAGGGTTTCCATAGCGGGCATCCTGGCTATGCACCCCACCTGCATCGTGCTTGACGAACCTACCGCCATGCTCGATCCCGCGGGCCGGAAAGAGGTGATGAGGGCTCTCCTGGCGCTGAATGACGTGGAGGAGATCACCGTCATTCACATAACCCACAACATGGATGAGGCCGTGAATGCGGACAGGATAATAGTGATGGACCACGGAAAGGTGGCTCTTTCGGGCACTCCCACCCAGGTCTTTTCCAGAGTGGAGGAGCTTCTGGCTTACGGACTCACGGTTCCGGATGCCGTGATGCTGGCATATGAACTCAGAAAGGCAGGGATCGGGATCCCGGAGGGGATAGTTACCGGACCACAGCTTACGGAAGCATTGATAAATGAATACAATCATTGAAGTACGGGATCTGACATTTTCATATGACGACGGAAGCTCCGGAAAACCGGTGATCAAAGGGATCAGTTTTTCCGTTGAAAAGGGGGGATTCATCGGGATCATAGGACATACCGGTTCCGGGAAGTCCACCCTGCTCCAGCTTTTGATCGGACTTTTGAAGCCCCGGTCCGGGGAGATCCTGTTTGACGGCGAGGATATTTTTTCGAAGGGCTACGACCTGAAAAAGCTCAGAAGCCGCGTGGGACTTGTGTTTCAGTATCCGGAATACCAGCTTTTTGAGGAGAACGTGTTTAAGGATGTGTGTTACGGCCCCGCAAACCTCGGCCTGACAAGGAAGGAATGCGAGCTCAGGGCCTATGAGGCTCTTAAGTCCGTGGGTCTCTCCGACGACTGCTTCTATGCTTCCCCCTTCGAGCTGTCCGGGGGACAGAAGAGAAGGGCCGCAATTGCGGGCATACTGGCCATGAAGCCCGAGGTCCTGGTGCTTGATGAGCCTACGGCGGGGCTGGATCCAGCCGGAAGAAGAGAGATAATGAACCTGATATTGAAGCTCAGGAAAGAGCGGGATATCACTGTGATCCTGGTGACCCACAGCATGGAGGACATGGCGTCCTGCGCTGAAAAGATCCTGGTGCTGGACAATGGGCAGATCGGTTATTTCGACACCCCCGCCAAAGTCTTTTCCCACACGGAGGAGCTCGAGAGCATCGGCCTTTCCGCCCCTGCCGTCACCTACATCATGATGGAACTGAGGAAAAGAGGCATGGACGTGCCTACGGACGTGATCAGACCGGAAGACGCCAGAGATGAGATCATAGCCGCCTTTGCAAGGAGAAAAGCTTGAAGAGCATAGTGCTTGGTCAATATTATCCCGCGGATTCACTGCTGCACAGGCTCGATCCCAGAGTAAAGCTGGTTTCTACCTTTGTGTACATAATCTCGCTCTTTATCGTGAAGGATCTTCCGGGTTATATCTGCGTCACGGTCTATCTCCTGGCCGCCGTGATCCTTTCAAAGGTGCCTCCCGTGAAGATGCTGAGGGGGCTCAGCGGCATCATTTTCCTGATGCTGATAACGGTGATCGTCAATCTCTTCACCATCCCGGGGACGCCTTTATTATCCTTTCACGGACTGCATATCACTGTCGAGGGCGTTTACTCCGCCGTCAGGATGATGTTAAGGCTGGTATATCTCATAACCGGGTCCTCCGTAATGACCTTCACCACTACTCCCAGCGCCCTGTCGGACGGGCTTGAGAGTCTGATGAAGCCGCTGAAGATCTTCAGGGTCCCGGTCCATGACATAGCCATGATGATATCCATCGCCCTGAGATTTATCCCCATTCTCTCGGAGGAAACTGATATAATAATAAAAGCGCAGAAAGCCAGATGCGCGGATTTTGATTCCGGAAATATGGTCAAAAGGGCTAAAGCGTTCATTCCGGTGCTGGTGCCGCTTTTCGTTTCCGCTTTCCGGAGGGCAAATGACCTGGCTACAGCCATGGAAGCCAGATGCTACAGGGGAGGAGACACGAGGACCAGGATGAAGCCTCTGCTGTATTCAGGCCGGGACTATCTGGTCTATGCCGCTGACCTGGCTCTCGTAACCCTTTGCATAATGACCAGGGTGATGCTATGAGAATATTGTTGAGAGTGGCCTATGACGGTACTAAGTACCACGGCTGGCAGGTCCAGCCCGGGGTCAGCACCATTGAAGGGGAAGTAAATAACGCTTTGAGCGCCGTATTTGACCGGAAGATCGAGGTGACAGGCGGCAGCAGGACTGACGCCGGGGTCCACGCCCTGTGCAATGTGGCGGTTTTCGATGTGGATACCAGAATGGAACCGGGAAAGATAGCTTACGCCGCAAATGTCAGGCTCCCCGAGGATATCAGGGTCAGGAGTTCAAAGCTTGTGCCTCCCGATTTCCATCCCAGAAAGAGGGAGAGCGTAAAGACCTACGAATACAGGATATACAGGGCTGATTTTCCCATGCCCGTGAGGAGGCTCTATACCTATTACACCCACAGACAGCCTGATGTGGCCGCCATGTCGGAGGCGACGGCTTATCTGGAGGGGACTCATGATTTCAAAAGCTTCTGCAGCCCCCACACCCAGGTGGAGAGCACCGTCAGGACCATACATCTCCTGGACATAAGGGAGGAGGGCCAGGAACTGGTGATCCTGGTCTCGGGGAACGGTTTTTTGTACAATATGGTCAGGATAATAGCGGGCACGCTTCTGGAAGTGGGTTTCGGAAGATATCATCCGGAGCATGTTAGGGAGATCCTTGAAGGCACCGACAGGGAACTGGCGGGTCCCACCCTGCCTCCGAGCGGACTCACTTTGACGGGCTATCGCTTTGTAGAGTTTCCGAGACTGTGACGGAGGCGTTCTGCCTCTTCTCCTCATATTCCTTCAATGTCTCGCCCCCTCCGAAGAGTCTGGCGGCAAGGGCGCTCAGTATTATGATCACGGCAAGGGCAGACAGAGATCGTATAAGCTTATCCTTCGTCATGACATGATCTCTTTTTCGGCGCGCTTCTTGAAGAAATCGTCCACAAATCCCCTGATCTCGCTGGGAGTCATGGATTTAAGAAGATAACCGGCGGGTTTCAGGGCCACCAGCTGGGTAACCGTGGCCGAGTCGTTGTGGGCAGTCAGGAAAATGACGGGGATATTGGCCACTTCCGGGTCCGATCTGATCATCTCGAGCACCTGTTTGCCGCTGACGATGGGCATCTCATAATCCAGAAGGATCAGGTCCGGTTTGTTCTTGGCCAGATATTTTAGCCCCATCATGCCTGAATTAGCCATGATCACCTGATAGCGCGTGTCCAGCCATTCCTTTATCCTTCTGAGCATGTCGCCGGAATCATCTATGACCAGTATCTTTTTCTGAACGGTCCCGTCATTATTTTTGATAAATGTTGAGATCACATCGGTCACGTGGGGCATGTTGAGAGGGCGCTTGAATTCCCCCTTTACCAGCCCGCTGGGAAGGGTGTCCCTGACCTTCATTATGGCGTCCTCCTCACCGAAGAGAAAGAGGGGGATGGCAGCGTCGTGGGTCGTATCGTTCAGGTACACAAGACTCTTTCCGTCCCTGGCGATGTCGTCGTCGCAGGCTATGATCATGGCGGCGACTTCCCTGTCCGCAATGGTCCTGGAGATCTGGGATACCTGGGTGGTGGAGGTGACCACTTCGTAATTATCCAGCTTGGCAGCCAGGAGATCCCTCAGGGAAGACAGCAGATATCCGCCCCGGTGGGAGATCAGCATTATCATTTTCTGCATCCGGATCACATCCTTTCCAGAAGCCCGTTCACAAGGTTTAGGGCGTTATCGAGATCCACATCCGCCACCAATGAGACCAGCTTCCTCACATCCTCGCCGTATTCCTCCTGAATGCCTGCGGAGGAAAGCTTTCTGGCGGCTGAGTCGGCGGCGTCCATGTCGAATTCATCCAGACCGTCCCGGATCTCTTCCAGGAGATGCCGGATCTCATCTGTATCCATGGGGACAAGCTCTCCCTCCTCCTCGGGAGGATTTTCCCGGAAGGCGTTCTCAACGGAGAGCCTCACTCTGGTGTACTCGTTCATCAGAAGAGGGTGATTTGCGGTAACGAAGTCATTGTCTCCTTTTGACATGGCATCTTCAATGGAGGCTGCCTGATCGGACAGAGGCTGCGCTCCCAGAAGGCGGGCGGAACTCTTCAGGGCGTGCACGTGGATCCGGTAGTTGTCGTTGTCCCTTTTGTCGTATTCTTCCGTCAGCAGATCCTGCTTGTCGGCGTCCGCGAATCTCTCAAGCGTCTTGATGTAGAATTCGGGATCGTTCATGCAGTATCTGAGCCCCGTATCCGTGTCTATGATCCCTGAAAGAGATCTGATGATGCTTCCGTATCTGTCCATGTCTTCTCCGTTGTCGCGGGCTGTCTCCCTGCCCTCTTCTTCCTTTCTCCCGCTTTCGTCGTCGGGTATTATGTATATGTCGGGGATATATTTCAGCAGCATGTCTTCAAGAGTATGTCCTTCCACGGGCTTGGACAGATAATCGTCAAAGCCCTGCTGAAGATAGTATTCACGGGTGCCCTCTATGGCGTTTGCCGTGAGGGCGATCACTACCGCAGAGTGGCTTAGGTTTTCGATACCCATGGACTTCAGGGCGTGAAGAGTCTCTATGCCGTCCATTTCGGGCATCAGGTGATCCATGAGGATCACGTCGAACAGATCCGTCTTTACCTTTTCAAGGCACTCTTTTCCGCTGCTCACGCTGGAGACGCGTATCTTCGTCCTCTTCAGCAGATGTTCCGCCAGGCGCCTGTTTACGTCCGTGTCGTCTACGACCAGAACGCTGGCTTTCGGCGCGGTGAATCTGCCGATAAGCTCTGACCGGTCGGACTGATCGTCCGAGCCGGCGTCTCCGGTTTCCTCATTGTGTTCGGAATTCACTCCGGAAAATCTGAGCATCTCTTCCACGATATCCATGAGCTCGGATCCGGACTTCTTTATATCCTTTGCGTAGCCCGTTATCCTGGGATCCTCGGATTCCCTGAGGATCATTTCATTCATGCCCAGTATACCGTTTATGGGAGTGCGGATCTTGTGGGAAATACCGGAGTAAAACTCAAATCTGGCCTTTGCCTCCGCTTCCACGGCGCTCATCCTGTCCAGAATGTCACGGTACCTGGACGCTGCCCAGGACATCATGCCTATGGCCATGATCAGGGCGCCCGAGGCGGTGAAGAGACCGTGGGAGATGTGGATGATGTTTGAATCGGAGGTGATCAGGACCGTGTCGACGATGATGCATAAGTACAGTACCAGAGAAAGGATCAGAAACCACCTGATCTTGCGGAGGAACTCTGCATCAGTGAGAGCGGAGCGGACAGCGACGTAAAGGATGAAGAAAAGGGGCAGATAATAGAGCAGGACCCCGAGGGGCAGGAAACGGAGAAGGGTCTCTCCTCCCTTTACAAGAAAGGCGGGTATAATGAAGAGCAGACCGAGGATGTCCGCTCCGGCCAGCAATATGGCCACATTGCTGTAACGTGACTCGGATATCTGATCGATGGTGATTATGAGAGGTATCGGGGTCATCAGGAAACACAGGATACCCAGATTCTCCGTCATGACCATGTTGG